>DASUGG010000281.1:0-12918 GCA_036274135.1 Geminicoccaceae bacterium | reverse complement strand
GCCACCCGGTCAAGGTCGTCAACGACGCCCTGATGCAGGCGATCGGCGCCTATCAGGGCGGCCGGATGCTGTTCCTGGGCCTCGGCACGGGGCTGGGCTCGGCGATGATCGTCGACAACGTCGCGCAGCCGCTCGAGCTCGCGCACATGCCATACAAGAAGGGGCGCACTTTCGAGGACTATGTCGGCGAGCGCGGGCTCGAGAAGCGCGGCAAGAAGAAGTGGCGCAAGCACGTCTTCGAGGTCGTCGAGCAGCTCAAGGCGGCGCTGCGCCCGGACTACGTGGTGATCGGCGGCGGCAACGTGAAGCTTTTGGAGGAGATGCCGCCGGGGGCGCGCCGCGGCAGCAACGCCGACGCCTTTCCGGGCGGCTTTAGGCTCTGGGCGAAGGACGGCGTGACCGTCTGAGCCCGCCGCCTCTGCCGTGCCGTTGACCGATCGCTAACGGAACCCGGCTACAAGTCCTCGTGGCGCCGCCGGGCCCGCCGCGGCGTCGCTCGTCCGCGACGGCCGCGCGCGCCGGGGTCGATCCCATCCCCCCGGAGGCAGGACTGCGATGCGATTCCATCGGCTTGCGCCCGACGAGGTCGACTGGGAGGCGCTCGACGCCTTCGAGGATCGCGTCTTCTCGCAGCGGCGCCACTGGCTCCGGTTCATCCAATCGTTCGTCAACGGCGACATCGTCGTCGCCGAGCTCAGGGACGTCGGCCGTACGCTCGGCTACTTCACCGGGATTCGCTCGCGCGTCTGCGGCGTGCCGGTGCTGGGCAGCCCGTTCCGCGGCTGGCTCACCGCCGAGATGGGCTTCAACCTGGCGCCCGGCGTGCCGCGCTACGAGGCGCTGCGGGCGCTCGAGGATCTCGCGTTCCGGCAGCTCGGCTGCCTGCAGCTGGAGGTCGGCGACCGCGGCTTCCGCATGACGGAGGAGGCTGGGCCGGGCTTCCGTTTCCGCGACCGCCCCACCTATGTCTCCGACCTGACCCTGAGCGAGGACGAGCTCCTCGCCCGGATGTCGCGCAGCTGCCGCTGGAACATCCGCAAGGCCGAGAAGAACGGGCTGCGGGCCGAGGTCGCCGAGCCTGACGGCTTCGCCGAGGAGTTCTATGGTCATCTCTGCGAGGTCTTCGCCAAGCAGGGCCTCGTGCCGCCCTATGGCATCGAGCGCGTGCGGGCGCTGATCGAGCACGTCCATCCCTCGGGCGATCTCCTGCTGGCGCGGGTGCGGCATCCGAACGGCACGAGCATCGCGAGCGGCATCTATCCCGGGTTCGGCAAGATGTCGTTCTTCTGGGCGGCCGGCAGCCTGCGCGAATATCAGGTCCTGCGCAGCAGCGAGATCCTGCACTGGTTCGCGATGCGCCATTGGAAGGCGCGAGGCGTCGAGGTGCACGACTGGGCCGGCGCGAACCGCTACAAGGAGCGCTACGGCGCCACCATCCAGGTCACGCCGATCCTGCGCAAATCGCGCTTCCAGGTCCTCGAGCACGCCCGCGAGACCATGATCAAGCTGCGCAATCTGCCGCGGCGGCTGCAGCGCCGGCGCTACGACAAGAAGATCGGCGCGGGCTACGCGTAGAGCGGGTCTGCGCGCCCGCGCGGCTCAGCCGGGCTTGGTGCAGAGCACCTCGATCGGAACGAGGCGCCCTTCCGCCACGCCGCGGGCGACGTTGGCCATGATCTCGCGCGCCAGATCGCCGTGGATCAGCTGGATGATGCGCTGCGGCGGCTTCTCGCCACGCTCCACCATGGCCCGCGCGCGGGCGCCGTAGGCGAGGGCCTGCTCCGTCGTCTCGCGCAGCCTCGTCACCGTGAAGCCGGCGGCCTCGAGGCCCGCCCGCGTCTGCGCCGGCGTGGCGAGAAAGCTCGACTCCTCGGTCCGCGCCCAGGGCGTCGGGTAGGCAGGGCTGCCGTTCGGCCCCTGCGCCAGCTCGGCGAGGGCCAGCCATCCGCCCGGTCGCAGCACGCGGTGGATCTCCGCGTAGAACCCGGCCTTGTCGCGGATGTTCATCGCGACATTGATCGAGTAGGCACCGTCGAAGCTCGCATCGGCGAACGGCATCGCCAGCGCGTCGCCCTGCTTGAAGTCGACCCGGTCGTCCATGCCGAGCGCCTGCGTGAGATGCTGCGCGACATCGCAGAACTCCGCAGTCAGGTCGATTCCGGTAACCCGCGCCGTGAACCGCTCCGCGATGTAACGGGCCGGTCCACCGATGCCGCTGCCGACATCGAGGAGACGATCCCCGATCGATACCTGGAGCTGGTCGGCGAGCTCCCGCGTCGCTTCCATGCCTCGGCCGTGCAGCTGGTCGTACGGCGCCAGGGCCTCGATGGTCGGGTGGTCGGGATCGACGCCGTCGGCCAGCAGCGCGGCGCGCAGCCTGCCGAGCAGGTCGCCCGGTCCGTAGTGGCCAGAGATCTCGGTGCGCACGTCTCCTCCTTTCGCCAGCCGCGCTGGAGCGGTCAGGCGATCGTGCTTCGCATCGTCGCGATCGCCTTGCGGTAGTCCTCGCTGCGGTAGATGTACGAGCCCGTCACCAGCAAGTCGGCGCCGGCCGCGACCGCCTGGCGCGCGGTGTCGGCCTTGACGCCGCCGTCGACCTCGATCTGCAGTCCGAGGCCCAGCTCGTCGCTCCAGCGCCGGATCGCGCTCACGAGCTGCAGCTGCTCGGTCATGAACGCCTGGCCGCCGAAGCCGGGCCGGACGGTCATCACGAGCGCCATGTCGACCTCCGGCAGGAACTCGCGGATCGCCTCGGCGGGCGTGCCCGGGCTGAGGCTGATGCCGGGCTTGCCGCCGGCCTTGCGGATCTCCTCGAAGGTGCGGCGCGGCTGCTCGCTCGCCTCGACGTGGATGATCACGTAGTCGGCGCCCGCCTCGGCGTATCGGGCGGCCCAGCGGTCCGGGTTGGCGATCATCAGGTCGGCCTCGAGCGGCCGCTTCGTGACCTTGCGCACGGCCTCGAGGATCGGAAAGCCGAAGGACAGGTTCGGCACGAAGTGGCCGTCCATGACGTCGACCTGATAGCGGTCGACATAAGGGTCGACGGCCTCGACCTCGGCCGCCAGGCGGCGAAAGTCGCAATCGAGGATCGATGCCACGATCTGGTTGGCCAAAGGGCTCTCTCCTGCTGTGGCGCGTCCCTGCTATTGGAACGTCTTACCGTAGTCCGTGCGCAGCACGTTCTTCTGCACCTTGCCCATGCTGTTGCGCGGCAGCGCCTCGACGAAGAGCACGCATTTGGGCACCTTGAAGCCGGCGAGCTCGGCGCGCGCCGCCGCGACGATCTCGGCCTCGCTGATCGCGGCCTCCGGGTGGCGCACCACCACGGCCGCCACCGCCTCGCCGAAATCGGGGTGCGGCAGGCCGATCACCGCGCTCTCCACGACGCCGGGCAGGCGATCGATCAGGCTCTCGACCTCCTTGGGATAGACGTTGAGGCCGCCCGAGATTACCAGATCCTTGGCGCGCCCGACGATCGAGACGTAGCCGTCCGCGCCGATCACGCCGACGTCGCCGGTGATGAAGAAGCCGTCGGCGCGGAACTCCTGCGCCGTCTTCTCCGGCATGCGCCAGTAGCCCTTGAACACATTCGGGCCGCGCACCTCGAGGATGCCGACCTCGCCGGGCGCGAGCGGCCGGCCGTCGTCGCCGGCGACGCGCAGCTCGACCCCCGGCAGCGGCAGGCCGACCGTGCCGGGACGCCGCTCGCCGTGCAGCGGATTGGAGGTGTTCATGCCGGTCTCGGTCATGCCGTAGCGCTCGAGGATGCGATGCCCGGTGCGCGCCTCGAACGCGGCGAAAGTCTCCTCCAGCAGCGGCGCCGAGCCCGAGATGAAGACCCGCATCGAGCGGGCGGCCTCGGCGGTGAAGTCGTCGCGGGCCAGCAGCCGGGTGTAATACGTCGGCACGCCCATCATCACCGTGGCCTGCGGCAGCGCCGCGATCACCGCATCGGGGTCGAAGCGCGGCAGGAAGAGCATGCGGGCGCCGGCGAGCAGGACCGTGTTGATCGCCACGAACAGGCCATGGGTGTGGTAGATCGGCAAAGCGTGCAGCAGCACGTCGGCGTCGGCGAAGCCCCAGATCTCGCGCAGCGCGATCGCGTTCGAGAGCAGGTTGCGGTGCGTCAGCATGGCGCCCTTGGAGCGGCCGGTGGTGCCCGACGTGTAGAGCAGCGCCGCGAGATCGTCGGGCGCGCAGGCGACCGGCGCGAGGTCGCCCCCGTCCGCGATCCCGTCGACCAGGCTGCCGCGGCCCTCGCCGTCCAGCGTGAGCACGGCGCCGGCGCTGGCGAGGCCGGCGATGTCGCTCTCCCTTGACGGATCGCAGACGATCACCCGCGGCTCGGCGTCGCCGAAGAAATAGTCGAGCTCGCGCAGGGTGTAGCCGGTGTTGAGCGGCAGGTAGACGGCACCGATGCGCAGGCAGGCGAGATAGAGGAAGACCGCCTGCGGGCTCTTCTCGACCTGCGCCGCGACGCGATCCCCCTTCTCGACGCCGAGCGCCCGCAGCCGACGGCCGATTGCGGCCGAGAAGCGGTCGAGGTCGCCGTAGCCGTAGCGCTGCGTGCCGGTCTCGAGGAACGGCCGCTCGGGATCGCGCGTCGCCGCGCGCAAATGCGCGAAGAGGCTCTCGCTCATGCGTTCTCCAGGATGGCCGGCATGTCGCCCGGGAGCGAGCGGACCAGGGCGTCGACGCGCCGCGAGCTGACGACGCGGCCCTTGTTGACGAAGTCCTCGTGGTTCCGCTCGACCTGGTCGAGGCGGTAGACGTAGTTGACCATGATTCCGGCGGAGCCGGCGAGCCCCTGCGGCGACAGGTCGGCCGCCCAGTTGATCCGCTCGAGGCGGGCGCCGTTGCGCAGGTGAAAGCGCGCCACCGGGTCGAGCAGCTGGCCGTCGCGTCGGGCGCGCACCAGATAGCCGGCGCAGAGCGGCAGGAGCCGTTCCGCCAGCTCCTGATCGTCCTGCAGCGCGGCCAGCGTCCGGCGCTCGACCTGCTGGATCAGCTCGGGGCCGACGCCCTGCAGCGCCGGTGCGGTCTCGAGCCAGGCGCGAAAGCCCGGCACCGGCGAGAGCGTGGCGAAGGTCCGCAGGTTGGGCAGCTCCGCCTGCAGCTCCGCGGCGACCTGCTTGATCAGGAAATTGCCGAACGAGATGCCGCGCAGCCCGGGCTGGCAGTGGTTGATCGAATAGAAGACGGCGCTGTCGGCATCGGCCGGATCGATGACCTCGGCGGCGCGGTCGAGCAGCGGCGCGACGCGCTCGGCCATGCCGCGCACCAGCGCGACCTCGACGAAAATTAGCGGTTCGTCGGGCAGCGCCGGATGGAAGAAGGCGAAGCAGCGGCGATCCTGCGCCAGCCGCCGCCTGAGGTCGTCCCAACCGTCGATCGCATGCACCGTCTCGTAGTGGATGAGCTTCTCGAGCACGACCGCGGGCGTCCGCCAGTCGATCCGCTCCAGCACCAGGAAGCCGCGGTTGAACCAGGAGCGGAACAGGTGCAGCAGGTCCGCATCGATCGCCCGCCATTCCGGCTGTTCGGGGATCTGGCGCAGCAGCAGCTCGCGCATCGCGACCAGGGCCGCCGTGCCGCCGGGCGCCATGTTGAGGCGCCGGAACAGCTCCTGGCGCGGCGCCTCGACCGCCCGGGCCAGCGCGGTCAGCCGCGCCGTGCTCGGCTCCTCGCGATAGGCGTCGGCGGCGCGCCCGATCGCCTCCGGGTCGGGGCGGAACTCGTCGGCGAGATGCTGGAAGAACGCGGTCCGGCCGGCGTCGTCGAGGCCGCCATAGGCGAGCAGCACCTCGCGTGCGAGCGCGGCGCCCGACGCCTCGCCCCGCTGCGAGAGCAGCGCATGGCAAAGGTCCGTCACGGCGCGGCCGGGCTGGCGCGCGAGGCCGCGCAGCTGCCGGTCGATCAGCACTCGGCCGCTGTCGGCGATCGAGCCGAAGAGCTGATAGAAGAACGATTCGCTGGTCATCGCCGTCCCTGCGGCTCGCTGGCCCGCGTCGATGCTGCTCCCGGCCCGACCGTAGCGCCGGCGCCGGCCGCTGGCCATACCGTCGTGCGGCGCTGCCGGCGCCGGCCGCCGCCTTCACAAAGCCGCGACCGCCGGCCTGCGCGGTTTTCGACCACGCTGCGCCGGCTATGCTGCTGCGCGCGGCCGGGCGCCGCGCCCGCCGGTGCAGCGTGGCGGCACCGCCCGGTTACGCCGGCGTCGGGAGCAACCCGCCCGTTCCTTGGAGGCAACATGCGTCAGGACATCATCGACCTCTACGACGAGTACACGCACGAGCGGCTCGACCGGCGTGTGTTCATGGACCAGCTCGCCAAGCTCGCCGGCGGCACGGCGTCGGCGGCGGCGCTGTTGCCGATGCTGAAGGCGAACTATGCCAGCGCCGCGATCGTGCCGCCCGACGATGCCCGGCTGACGATCGAGGAGGTCAGCTTCCCCGGCGCCGGCGGCGACGTGCGGGGCTACCTGGCGCGGCCCGCCGACGCCTCCGGCCCGCTGTCCGGCGTCGTGGTGATCCACGAGAACCGCGGCCTCAACCCGCATATCGAGGACGTCGCGCGGCGCGTCGCGCTCGAAGGTTTCGTCGCCCTCGCGCCCGACTTGCTGTCGCCGGCGGGCGGCACCCCGGACGACGAGGACCAGGCGCGCGAGATGATCGGGGCGCTGGACGCCGCGCAGACCGTGCAGAATGCCGATGCCGCCGTCGCGTTTCTCACCGCCAACGAAGCGACCAACGGCAAGGTCGGCGTGGTCGGCTTCTGCTGGGGCGGCGGGGTGGCCAACCAGGTCGCGGTGAGCGCGCCGGAGCATCTCGGCGCGGTCGTCGCCTACTACGGCCGGCAGCCCGCGGCCGAGGACGTCGCCAAGATCAAGGCGCCGCTGCTGCTGCATTATGCCGGCCTCGACGAGCGTATCAACGCCGGCATTCCGGCCTACGAGGAGGCGCTGAAGGCGAACGGCGTCGAGCACACGATCTACGTCTACGACGGCGTGAACCACGCCTTCAACAACGACACCTCGGAGGCGCGCTACGATCAGACCGCGGCCGAGCTCGCCTGGCAACGCACGATCGACTTCTTCAAGCAGCACCTCGCCGGCTGACCGCCGAACCGGGGATCTCGCGTACGGGGCGCCCACGTCGGCCAGATTACCTTCGCCATCGCGGCAGAGATCGGCTACCTGAAACGGCGCGGCGCGTGTGACGCTCGCGCGGCCGAACACGGTGCGAGGAGAGGGAGCTTGGCCTACGTCGTTGCGCCGCCTGCGGTGGTCTCGTTGCCGATCCGGGACAGCGAGGATCGTTTCCCGGTCCGTCGGATCTATTGCGTGGGGCGCAACTATGCGGCGCACGCGGTCGAGATGGGCCATGACCCGGATCGCGAGCCGCCGTTCTTCTTCCAGAAGAACCCGGACAACCTGGTACAGGACGGCCGCTTTCCCTACCCGCCGCGCTCGCGCGACGTGCACCACGAGATCGAGCTGGTCGTGGCGCTCGAGCGGGGCGGCAGCGACATCGCCGTCGAGCGCGCGCTCGCGCATGTCTACGGCTATGCGGTCGGCATCGACATGACCCGGCGCGACCTGCAGGGCCAGGCCAAGGACATGGGCCGGCCGTGGGAGGTGGGCAAGGCGTTCGAGCACTCGGCGATCTGCGGCGAGCTGGTGCCGGCGCGGACGATCGGCCATCCGGACCGCGGCGCGATCTGGCTCGACGTCAACGGCCAGAGGCGCCAGGAGGGCGATCTCGACCAGCTGATCTGGAAGGTGCCGGAGGTGATCGCCGAGCTGTCGAAGCTGTTCGAGCTGGCGCCGGGCGATCTGATCATGACCGGTACGCCGGCCGGCGTCGGGCCTGTGCGCAAGGGCGACGTGATGCGTGGCGGCGTCGCCGGCGTCGACGAGATCACCGCCGACGTCGTTTAGGCCGGGATGGCGTTCGATCCGGCATCGCCCGCGCTGATCCTCGGCGTCGTCGGCGCCGGCACGATGGGGCGCGGCATCGCCCAGATTGCGGCGGCGGCCGGAATCGACGTGCGGCTGACCGACGCGCGCGTCGGTGCGGCCGATGAAGCGCGCGCGTTCATCGCCAAGATGGTCGAGCGCCAGGTCGAGAAGGGTCTGGCCGCGGACGCGCGGGCGATCGAGCGCCTGCAGATCACGGACAGCGCAGGTCTCGCGCCCTGCGATCTGGTGGTCGAGGCGATCGTCGAGGATCTGTCGGCCAAGCGGCGCCTGTTCGCCGACCTGGAGCAGGTCGTGCGCGCCGATGCGGTGCTGGCGACCAACACCTCCTCGCTTTCGGTCAGCGCGATCGCGGCCGCCTGCGCCAGGCCGGAACGCGTGGCGGGCTGGCACTTCTTCAACCCGGTGCCGCTGATGAAGCTGGTCGAGGTCGTCCCCGGTCAGCACACCGCCGAGGCCGTGGTCGAGGCGCTGCAGGCTCTCGCCCTGCGCATGGGCCACCGGCCGGTGCGGGCGACCGACTCGCCGGGGTTCCTGGTCAACCACGCCGGCCGCGGTTACGGCACCGAGGCGCTGCGCATCCTCGCCGAGGGCGTCGCGAGCCCGGTCGAGATCGACCGCATCCTGCGTGAGGCGGCGGGCTTCCGCATGGGGCCGTTCGAGCTGTTCGACCTCGTCGGGATCGACGTCACGCATGCGGTGATGGAATCGATCTACCGGCAGTTCTACGACGAGCCGCGCTTCCGGCCGCAGCCGCTGCTGCGGCGCTATGTCGACGCCGGCCTGCTCGGCCGCAAGAGCGGGGCCGGCTTCTACCGCTATCTGGGCGGCCGCCAGGAGATCCCGGCCGAGGCGCCGCCGCCCGCGGCGGCGCAGCGCCCGATCTGGATCGGCGCCGACGAGGAGGACCGGCCGGCGCTGCGCCAGCTTCTCGCCGCGGGCGGCTCTCCGCTCGACGATGCGAAGACGCCAGGCCAGGACTCGGTCTGCCTCGTGGCGGCGCTCGGCAGCGATGCGACGCATGCCGCGCTGGCGCAGGGGCTGGATGCGCGCCGCACGGTCGCGATCGATCCGCTGTTCGGCTTCGCCGGCCGCCTCACCTTGATGGTCACGCCGGTAACCGGGCGGGCGGCGCTCGACGGCGCGCACGCGGCGCTCGCGGCCAGCCGCCCGGTCAGCGTGATCCGCGACAGCGTGGGCTTCGTCGCGCAGCGCGTCGCGGCGCACATCGTCAACATCGGCTGCGACATCGCGCAGCAGCGGATCGCCTCGGCCGCCGACATCGACGCCGCCGTGCGGCTCGGCCTCGGCTACCCGAAGGGGCCGCTCGAGCTCGGCGACGCGCTCGGCGCCGGCAAGATCCTGGCGATCCTGCGCGGCCTTCAGGACGCCTACGGCGATCCGCGCTACCGCCCGAGCCCGTGGCTCGAGCGCCGCGCGGCGCTCGGCGTGTCGCTGACCGCGGACGACCCCTGATCGATGTCAGGCGATACCGCGGCGCCGCCCCTGCCGCGGGCGCCGCGGCGCAAAAAAAGCCCCGCCGGAGCGGGGCGCGAGTGGAGTTTGGGATCGAGAGGTGCAACGGCGATCAGTGCCGTCAGTTCCATCCTGGGACGGCGGTAAGGGGCCGTCTGTGACGCCCGTCACACCATCGCAAAAATCTGCGCCACGGCACGCAGGGCGTCCGCCGGCCCGCGCTACTCCTTCTCGAGCACCATCGCGTTGATCGGGCTCTTGCCCGAGCTGGCGTCCTGTTCGGAAAACTCGACCCTGACCTGATCGCCCTCCTGGAGGTCGCCGAGCTTCGTGCCGACGGTGTTCTCAGGCGAGGCCGCGAAGGTCTTGCCGTCGACCACGAAGGTGTTGGCGGTCAGGTCGATGTCCGAGATCGCGCCGCTCGCCTCCTCGGCGCTCGCACCATGCGCCAGCAGCGCCAGAGCGGCCGCGGCGGCCAGACCGAAAAGCTTCTGCATGATGTCTCCTCACACCCGTGTTGAAGGGCTCGAGCGCCGAGGCGCGGGAACCGATGGCGCAAGGAAAGCGTGTCCGGCCTGAACGCAGGCTGAACGGACGGCGCGCGGCCTCAGCCCCGCGAGGGCAGGAGCAGGGCCTGCAGGAAGGCGCCGAGGTCGTCGTTGGAGCGGGCGCGCACGGCGTCGTCGCGCGCGACGAGGTAGCCATCGTCGTCGCTGCACAGGCCGAGGATGATGCGCCGGGTGGTGGGCCCGATCATCGGCAGATGCGTGCGGTCGTCGACGACGTCGCCGTCGGCGTCGACCGTCACGGCGCAGTCGGCAAGGTGACGCGGCGCGCGCCAGGGTACGATACGATCGCCGTCCCATTGATGGCGGGCGCCGGGATAGACGATCATCCGCGCGACGCTGCCGCCGCGCTCGAGGTCGGCGACGGTCGCGGCGCAGCGGTCGGCGTTCATGATCTGGTCCTGGTCGCCGAACAGCATCAGGACCGGCGCGCCGGTCGTGCGCGGCTCCTCGAAGCGGGCGATGCAGGGGCCGTAGAACGAGACGTGGCCGGCGAAGCGCTCGCCGCCCGGCGCGAACAGCTCGGCGACCTGGGCGTAAGCGGCGATCACCGATGCCATGCCGCCATAGGAGAAGCCCATCAGCACGACCCGCCGGCCGTCGATCTCGGGGCGCGTCGCCAGATAGCGCAGGCCGGCATAGGCGTCGGCGATCAGCATGGTCTCGGTGATGTTGAGGATGCGCTGGATGAAGCCGCGGCCCATGTCGCGGCGCCGCGCGAAGGCGTCGATCACCAGCGCTGCGATGCCCATCGCGGCGAGCTGCCGGCCATAGATCTGCTCGCGCGCGCCGCGCACGCCCGAGGCGCCGTGCAGCAGGATCACCGCCGGCGCCGGCGGATCGGTCACGGCCGGCAGGTACAGCGTGCCCACCGCCTCGGTCGGCGGATCGACCTCGGGCCCGCCGCCGACGTCGCGCAGCATGAAGGGGCTGTGGCTCGGGAAGGTCACCTGCTCCGGGACGATGCCGGGCAGGGCATCGCCGTCCGACCACTCCCCGAGGAGGCCGGACGCGGCGCTCGCCCCGGCCGACAGGAGCAGCAGGACGAGCGCCGCAGCGAGCGATTGGCAGGTCTCCATCCAAGCCTCTTCCAGGTCACCCCCGAGCCCAGCTAGCCTGTAGCATCGAAGCGCGGACCTGCCCGCTCACATTGCCGTGCCGTGAAGGTTCGTCCGCGGGCCGGGAGGAACGCCGATGACCGAGATTTTGCTGACCCGCCATGGCGATGTCCCCTGGCTCGAGCCCAGGCGCTTTCGCGGCCGCGCCGAGCTGAAGCTGACCGACAGGGGGCTCGCCCAGGCGGAGGCCACGGCGCGGCGGATGGAGGCGGGCTGGCGCCCCCAGGCGATCTATGCGAGCCCGCTCGGCCGCACGCTGCGCACGGCCCGGATCATCGCCGAGCCGCTGCGCCTGCCGGTGCAACCGATCGAGGAGCTGGTCGACATCGATTACGGCGACTGGCAGGGCCTGACCGCGGACGAGGCCAGGGCGCGCTGGCCGACCGAGGCGGAGCTCTGGCACCGCCGGCCGGACCTCGTGCAGATCCCGGGCGGCGAGACGCTGCAGGACGTGCTGGCGCGCGCCGCCCGGGCGCTGCGCCTCGTCGTCGGGCGCCACCCGCAGGAGACCGTCGTGCTGGTCGCGCATGACTGCGTCAACCGCGTGGTCCTGCTGCACGCGCTCGAGATGCCGCTCGCGCGCTACTGGCAGCTCGGCCAGGACCCCTGCGCGATCAACCGGATCGAGGCGTCGGCCGAAGCCTTCGTCGTGCACAGCGTGAACGACACGGCGCATTTGCAGGCGGTGGCCGGGCAAGACGGGTGACCGCTGCCGCGATTTGCGCATAATGCCAGCAGGCAGGCCAACAGCGCCGTCGTCGGCAACAAAGGGGAGGTCGTCGTGCCGTATGTGATCATCACCAGGGACAAGCCGAATTCGCTGGCGCTGCGCAACGAGGTGCGCGCCGTGCACGTCGACTACCTGACCGCGAACCAGCACCGCCTGCTCGCGGCAGGGGCCATGATCGAGGACGACGGCAGGGGCGGCAGCGGCGGCGTCATCATCATCGACACCGACGACCGCAAGGAGGCCGAGGACTTCATCGCCAACGACCCGTTCACCAAGGCGGGCCTGTTCGAGGACGTCCAGGTCAAACGCTGGCGCAAGGCCTTCTTCAACTACGAGCGCCTGGTCTGAGCGCGCGGCCCGACATCGTGCCAGCCCACATCGAAAGGGTTGGGAGGTCGTAGTGCCATACGTGATCATTACGAAGGACACGGCAAATGCGCTGGCGCTGCGCAACGAGGGGCGGGCCGCGCACCGTGAGTATCTGACCGCGAACCTGCATCGCCTGCTCGCCGCGGGTGGGCAGAGCGAGGACGATGGCAGCGGCGAGAGCGGCAGCGTCTATATCGTCGATACCGACGACCGCAAGGAGGCCGAGGAGTTCATCGCCAACGACCCGTTCACCAAGGCCGGCGTGTTCGCGGAAATCCAGGTGAAGCGCTGGCGCAAGGACGTCTTCAACTACGTGCGCCTGGTCTGAGCCGTCGTCCGGGAAAGGGCGTTTGCCGGCACTGAATTTGCTTCCCACAGGCCGCACGCGCGCTACAACGGAGCGTCGGGCATCGCGCCCGGCCGGACACCCGCGACAAGGGTGTGGGATCAGAGGGGACAGGCAGACATGCTGACCACAGACCAGGCCCGCCGGAGGTTTGGAGCGGTATCGCTCGCGCTCGGTTTGGCCGTCGCTTCGGCGCCGGCGGCTGCGCAGGACCTGAAGGAGGTCAACTTCAGCGAGGCCGTGCACAATCTCGGCTACATCAATCTCTACGTCGGCATGCACGCCGGCATCTTCGAAAAGAACGGCCTCAAGATGAACGTCACCGCGGCCGGCGG
>DASUGG010000280.1:0-7294 GCA_036274135.1 Geminicoccaceae bacterium | reverse complement strand
CAGCTCGCGATCGCTGCCGCCCTGCTGCTGGCGCTCGGCGGCGGCGCCGTGACCTACCACCAGCACCGGCTGGACGGCGAGGCCGCGGCCGCGGTGCGCCGCGGCCCCAGCGCCATTCCGGTCGAGGTCACCACGGCACGGCTCGGCACGATCCGCGAGCGGATCGAGGCGGTCGGCTCCTCGCTCGCGCGCCAGGCGGTCGACATCGTGCCGCTGACCGCGGGCCGGGTGGCCGAGATCGCCTTCCGTCCGGGCGAGCACGTCGCGGCGGGCGACGTGCTGGTCCGCCTCGACGACCGGGCCGAGCAGGCCGCCGTCGCGGAAGCCGAGGCCATGCTGCGCGAGGCGGAGCTGGCGCTCGAGCGGGCGCAAAAGCTCAGGACCAACAACACCGTCGCGCAGGCGACCGTCGATGCGCTGCAAGCCGCCTATGTCGGCGCCAAGGCCAGGCTCGACGCGGCCACCAAGGAGCTCAGCGACCGCAGCGTGCGCGCGCCGTTCGCCGGCGTCGTCGGGATCCGCGGCGTCGACATCGGCGCCCGGGTCGACGACCGGACCGTGCTGACCACCCTCGACGACCTCGCCGAGATCGAGATCGAGTTCAGCGTGCCGGAGATCTTCTTCGGCCGGATCCGGCAGGGCCAGCTCGTCCAGGCCGGCAGCACGGCCTATCCCGGCCGGACCTTCAGCGGCAGGATCGCGATCATCGACAGCCGGATCGGCCAGGTCTCGCGCGCCTTCCGGGTGCGCGCCGTGCTGCCCAACCCCGATCGCGAGCTGCCGGCCGGCATGTTCATGCACGTCACCGTGGTGCTGGAGGAGCGGCCGGCGGTGCTGGTGCCCGAGCAGGCGGTGCTGGCCGAGGGCGACAGCACCTACGTCTTCACGGTCGCCGACGGCCGTGCCGAGCGCCGCAAGATCCGGATCGGCCAGCGCGAGACCGGCACGGTCGAGGTGCTCGAGGGCGTGGCCGCCGACGAGACGGTGGTGCAGACCGGCCTGCAGCGCCTGCGCGACGGCATCGAGGTGCAGGTCCTGAACGCGCCGGCGCTGCAGGCCGGCGCGCCGGACCCGAGCGGATGATCTCCGACTTCTGCATCAAGCGGCCGGTGTTCGCGGCGGTGCTGAGCCTGCTGCTCATCGTGCTGGGCGTCGCCTCGCTGATGCGCCTGCCGATCCGCGAGCTGCCCGACGTCGACGCGGCCACGGTCAGCGTCGCCACCCTCTACGCCGGCGCGGCGCCGGAGATCATCGACACCGACATCACCGAGGTGATCGAGGGCGCGGTCGCCGGCATCGCCGGCGTCAAGACCATCAGCTCGCAGAGCCGGCTCGGCCGCGGCCGCACCGCGATCGAGTTCGAGCCGCACCGCAACATCGACGAGGCGGCGAACGACGTGCGCGACGCGGTCGCGCGGGTGCGCGGCGACCTGCCCGACGAGGTCGAGGAGCCGCAGATCACCAAGAGCGACGACGACGACGACCCGGTGATGCGGATCGCGATCACCAGCGACCGCATGAGCCCGGCCGAGATCACCGACTATGTCGAGCGCTTCGTCGTCGACCGCCTGGCGACCCTGGACGGCGTCTCCCAGGTCGAGGTCTACGGCCAGCGCCGCTTCGCGATCCGGATCTGGCTGGACCGGCGGGCGATGGCGGCGCGCAACCTGACGGTCGACGACATCGAGAGCGCGCTGCGCCGCAACAATGTCGAGCTGCCGGCGGGCGAGCTCGAGTCGACGGCGCGCCAGTTCACGGTGCGCGCCCAGAGCCGGCTGTCGCGGGTCGAGCAGTTCCGCGACATCGTCATCGACCGGGTCGACGGCTACCCGATCCGGCTCGGCGACGTCGCCGAGGTGGTGCGCGGCGTCGAGGACGACGACACCATCGTGCGCGCCGACGCGCGCGAGGCGGTCGGCCTCGGCGTGCTGCGCCAGTCGCAGGCCAACACCATCGCGATCTCCAACCGCGTGCGCGACCAGATCCAGCTGATCCGCCCGACCCTGCCGGACGGCATGGAGATCACCATCAGCTCCGACGACGCGGTGTTCATCAACGAGTCGATCCACGAGGTGGTGCGCGCGCTCGGCATCGCGGTCGTGCTCGTGGTGCTGGTGATCTTCGCCTTCCTCGCCTCGGCGCGCGCGACGCTGGTGCCGGCGGTCACCATCCCGGTCGCCGTGATCGGCTCCTTCATCGGCATCTATGCGCTGGGCTTCTCGATCAACGTGCTGACGCTGCTGGCGCTGATCCTGGCGATCGGCATCGTGGTCGACGACGCGATCGTGGTGCTGGAGAACATCCAGCGCCGCATCGAGCTCGGCGAGAGCCCGCTGCTCGCCAGCGTGCTCGGCACCCGCCAGGTGACCTTCGCGGTGATCGCGACCTCGCTCACCCTGATCGCGGTGTTCATCCCGCTGTCGTTCCTCGAGGGCGAGATCGGCCGCCTGTTCATCGAGTTCGGCTTCGTCCTGGCGGCCTCGGTCGCCATCTCGATGCTGGTGGCGCTGTCGCTCTGCCCGGCGCTCTGTGCCAAGCTGCTGCAGGGCGGCGAGGCGCGCGGCAGGGCGGCGCGCCTGGTCGAGCGCGGCCTCGCCGCCTGCATCCGCGGCTACCGCAGCCTGCTCGGCCGCACGCTCGAGGCGCCGCTGCTGGTGCTGCTCGTGGCCCTCGTGATCAGCGGCGCCTCGGTGGCCCTCTATGAGGTCCTGCCCAAGGAGCTGGTGCCGCCCGAGGACCGCGGCGTGTTCTCCGTCTCGATCACCGCGCCGCAGGGCTCGACCGTTGCCTATACCGACGCCGAGGCCCGCAGGGTCGAGGCGATGCTGCGGCCGCTGCGCGAGAGCGGCGTCGCCGACCGGCTGTTCGCCATCGTCGGCATGCGCGGCAACGGCCATCGCGCCTTCGTCGTGGCCCGCCTGGCCGACTGGGAGGCGCGCGAGCAGACGCCGCAGCAGCTGACCGGCGCGCTCTATCCCGAGCTCAGCGCGCTGCCCGGAGCGCGCGTCGGCGCCTCGAGCCCGGCCGGCCTCGGCGTGCGCGGCAGCCGCACGCCGCTGCAGGTGGTGATCGGCGGCCCGGACTACGACAGCATCCAGGAATGGAGCGACGCGATCGTCCGCCGCGCCGAGCAGAACCCCGGCCTGCGCAACGTCGAGACCGACTTCGAGCGCAACCAGCCGCAGTTCGACGTGACGATCGACCGCGCCAAGGCCGACGACCTCGGGATCGGCGTCGAGACCGTCGGCAAGACGCTGCAGACCATGCTGGCGTCGCGCGAGATCACGTCCTACATCGACCGCGGCCGCGAATATCCGGTGATCGTCCAGGCGCGCGCCGACGACCGGCGCACGCCGACCGACCTCGCCAACATCTTCGTGCGCGCCGACGGCAGCGGCGAGCTGGTGCCGCTCAGCGCGCTGGTCGGGCTCGAGGAGGGCGCCGCCGCGCCGGCGCTGCGCCGCTACGACCGCCTGCCCTCGATCACCATCTCGGCGTCGCTCGCCGAGGGCTACGATCTCGGCAGCGCGATCGACTTCATCGAGGAGGTGGCCGCCGAGACCCTGCCGCCCGAGGCGAGCCTCGGCTTCTCGGGGCAGTCGCGGCAGTTCCTCGAGACCTCGGGCGGCGTCGCGATCACCTTCGCGCTGGCGCTGCTGATCGTCTACCTGGTGCTGGCGGCGCAGTTCGAGAGCTTCATCCACCCGCTGATCATCATGCTCTCGGTGCCGCTCGCGGTGTCGGGCGCGCTGCTGTCGCTGTGGCTCACCGGCAACTCGCTCAACATCTACAGCCAGGTCGGCGTGATCCTGCTGATCGGCCTGATGGCCAAGAACGGCATCCTGATCGTCGAGTTCGCCAACCAGCTGCGCGCCGAGGGCCTGACGATCCGCGACGCGGTGCTCGAGGCCTCGGCGCTGCGCCTGCGGCCGATCGTGATGACCGTGCTGGCGACCATGCTCGGGGCGCTGCCGCTGGTGCTGGCGACCGGCGCCGGCGCCGAGAGCCGCGCCGCGATCGGCATCGTCGTGATCGGCGGCCTCGGCATCGCCTCGCTGCTGACCCTGTTCGTGACGCCGGTGCTGTACGACCTTCTGGCCCGCTTCACCCGGCCGCTGAACGCGGTCGAGAAGGAGCTGGAGCGCGCTTTGGCCGCGCGCGCGCCCGCCGAGTAGCAGAGCCGGTGATCGATCCCTGGCGCGAGGAAGAGGGCGAGCCCCGGACGAGCGAGGCCCGGACCAGCGAGCTGGAGGCCGGCAACGTCGCCGAGTACAGCGTCAGCGAGCTGGCCGCCGCGCTCAAGCGCACCCTCGAGGACGGCTACGGCTATGTCCGCGTGCGCGGCGAGATCTCGGGCTTCAAGCGGGCCGGCTCCGGCCATCTCTACTTCGCGCTCAAGGACGCCGGCGCGGTGCTCGACGCGGTCTGCTGGCGCAGCACGGCGCAGCGCCTGCGCAGCCTGCCGGCGGACGGCCTCGAGGTGGTGGCGACCGGCCGGATCACGACCTATCCCAGCCGTTCGCGCTACCAGCTGATCGTCGAGCGGCTGGAGCCGGCCGGCATCGGCGCCCTGATGGCGCTGCTCGACGAGCGCCGCCGCAAGCTCGCGGCCGAGGGGCTGTTCGCGGCGGAGCGCAAGCGGCCCCTGCCTTTCCTGCCCGAGGTGATCGGCATCGTGACCTCGCCGACCGGCGCGGTGATCCGCGACATCCTGCACCGGCTGGGCGAGCGCTTCCCGCGCCGCGTGCTGCTGTGGCCGGTGCTGGTGCAGGGCGAGCTCGCGGCGGAGCAGGTGGCGGCGGCGATCGGGGGCTTCAACGCGCTGCCGCCGGGCGGCGCGGTGCCGCGCCCGGACCTTCTGATCGTCGCGCGTGGCGGCGGCTCGCTCGAGGATCTCTGGGCGTTCAACGAGGAAGTCGTGGTGCGCGCCGCCGCGGCGAGCGCGATCCCGCTGATCGCGGCGGTCGGCCACGAGACCGACACCACCCTGATCGATCTGGCGGCCGACCGGCGCGCGCCCACCCCGACGGCCGCCGCCGAGCTCGCCGTGCCGGTGCGCGCCGAGCTGGCGTTGCGCCTCGGCCAGTGCGAGCAGCGCATGCTGCACGGCCTGCAGCGCGAGCTGCGGCAGCTCGAGCACCGCGTCGTCGGGCTGGCGCGCGGCCTGCCCGACCCGGTGAGCCTGGTCGGCCAGGCGAGCCAGCGCCTCGACGACCTCTCGGAGCGTCTGCCGCACGGCCTCGCGGCGCGGATCGAGCGCGCCGGGCTGACGCTCGCCGAGGTCGGCGCGCGGCTCGGCTCGCCCACCCGCCTGATCGCCCATGCCGAGAGCCGCCTGCGGCCCTGCGCCGAGCAGCTCCGCTACCTGTTGCGTGCGCTGCTGCGCGAGCGCGGCGGCGATCTGCGCCGGCTGGCGGCGCGGCTGCGCCTCGACGAGCTCGGGCGGCGCCTGCCGCGGCAGGCGCGGCTGGTCGGCGAGCTGGCGGCGCGCCAGGAGCACGCCGTGCAGCGCGCCGTGCGCGACGCCAGCGAGCGGCTGCGGGCATGCGGCAGCCTCTTGGAGAGCCTGAGCTATCAGGGCGTGCTGGCGCGCGGCTTCGCGCTGGTGCGCGACGAGCGCGGCGGCCTCGTCGCGAGCGCCGCGCGGGCGCGCACCCAGGTAGCGCTCGAGATCGAGTTCCACGACGGCCGCGTCCGCACCCTGCGCAACGGCGGCCGAGGCCCGAGCCGTGCCCAGCCGGACGACGGCGAGCAGAAGCGGCTGCTCTGATGGCAAGCGGCATCGAGCACCTGCTTTGGGTCATGGCGCGACTGCGCGACCCGGACGGCGGCTGCCCGTGGGACCTCGAGCAGGATTTCTCGAGCATCGCGCCCTACACGATCGAGGAGGCCTACGAGGTCGCCGATGCGATCGCGCGGCAGGACTTCGACGATCTCGAGGGCGAGCTCGGCGACCTCCTGCTGCAGGTGGTCTACCACGCGCAGATGGCGAAGGAGGCCGGCCGTTTCGACTTCGAGAGGATCGCGGCGCGCATCGCCGGCAAGATGATCCACCGCCACCCGCACGTGTTCGGCGAGGCCGAGGTGGAGAGCGCCGCGGCGCAGAGCATAGCCTGGGAGGACGCCAAGGCCGCCGAGCGGGCGCACAAGGAGGGCGGCGATCCCAGCATCCTCGCCGACCTGCCGCTCGCCCTGCCCGCGCTGATGCGTGCCGCCAAGCTGCAGCGCCGCGCCGCCCGGGTGGGCTTCGACTGGCCCGAGGTCGGTCCGGTCCTCGCCAAGCTCGAGGAGGAGATCGCCGAGGTCCGCGCCGAGCTCGCCGCCGGCGGATCGCCCGCGCGCTTCGCCGACGAGGTGGGCGATCTGCTGTTCGCCGCCGTCAACCTCGCCCGCCATCTCGGCGTCGACGGCGAGTGCGCCCTGCGCGACGCCAACCGGAAATTCGAGCGGCGCTTCCGGGCGATCGAGCGCGCGCTGCGCGGCGCCGGCCGCCGCCCCGAGGACGCCTCCCTGGACGAGATGGAAGAGCTCTGGCAGGCGGCCAAGGCAGCCGAGGAGCCTAAGTGCCGAGATCCTGCGGCCGAGCAGTGATCTGCCTGAACGCTGCTTTCGCGCCCTAGGGGCTCTGCTCAAAATCGATTCTTAGGCTCGCAGATTATTAAGTAGACGAGATAGCTCACCGATTGCGTCTGGTCCGAATTGGATGGACGGACTTTTCTTATTTCGAAATTGGCGCCGTGGCGATCCATATGTATCTATTTGCAGGTATCGCTGCCCCAACTTATCCTGAAACACTGTGTATGTGCAGTCGACCGCCTCATGCACGCTGGTTCGCTGCATTGACGATCTTTCAAGTTTACGAACGAATGCCATGAATCCTCATGCCTATCGTGACAACCAACAGTGCTTTTCGGGAACCAACTTTATCGCGTAATGGTCAAAGCGCACAAGCAAAAGGGGCCGCCCCGAAGGGAGCGGCCCCGATGCTTGGCAGGTGAGGTGTGGGTCGGCTAGTAGTCCATGCCGCCCATGTCGCCCATGCCGCCCATGCCGCCCGGCATGCCGCCGCCCGACTTCTTCTCGGGCCTCTCGGCGATCATCGCCTCGGTCGTGATCAGCAGGCCCGCCACCGACGCGGCGTCCTGCAGCGCGGTGCGCACGACCTTCGCCGGGTCGATGATGCCGGCCTGGTACATGTTGACGAACTTGTCGTTCTGCGCGTCGTAGCCGTACTCCGGATCGTTCTTGTCCAGGAGCTTGCCGGCGATGATCGAGCCGTCGCCGCCGGCATTGA
>DASUGG010000279.1:0-5442 GCA_036274135.1 Geminicoccaceae bacterium | reverse complement strand
GGAGCCGCGACCAGGGCCCTGGCGCGGCGCTGCAGCTCGGGGCCCAGCACGCGGCGAGCCGCAGCACCTAGCGCCCGCCGCTCGGCATCGGCGCCGCTCGGCTCGAGTTCGTAACGCAGGCCCTCGATCCGGCCGATCGGGTGGCCGTCGACCAGGATCGCGCCGTCCCCGTCGATCGCCGCCAGCGGCGCGCCGCTCTGCAGGCTCTTGAGCAGCGCCTGGGTGCGGCGGTCGATGAAGCGCTGCGTCAGCCGCTCGTGCAGCGCGTCGCTCAGCTGGTCCTCGACGGCGCGCGCCCGCTCCTGCCAGTGGCTCGAGGAGTCCAGCCAGTCCGCGCGGTAGGCCACATACGTCCAGGTGCGGATATGGGCCAGGCGGGTGATCAGGGCATCGATGTCGCCGTCGGTGCGCTCGAGCCGCGCGATCTGGTCGGCCACCCAGTCGGTCGGCAGGCGGCCGCGCCGTGCCAGGTTCTCGAACACCGTATCGAGCAGGGTGAGGTGGGCCTCGGTCAGGGTCTTGCGGAAGTCCGGGATCTGGCAGACCGACCAAAGCAGGCGCACGCCGTCGCGCGAGGTCACCCGGTCGCGGATCGCGGGGCGCCGCGCCAGGATCTTCAGGCTCACATGGTCGAGCGCGTCGCCGGTGCGCGACAGGCAGCGCAGCGGCGGCGCCAGATCGAGCGAATCCTGCAGCGCCAGCAGCGAATCGAAGTCGAGGTCGGCGTTGCGCCAGTGCAGCTGGCGCAGGGCCGGGAAGCTGTGCGTCTCGACCGCCTCGACGATCCGCGGCTCGAGGCCGCCGACGTCGGGGGTGGTGCTGAAGGTGCCGTCCTGCATGTGGCGGCCGGCGCGGCCGGCGATCTGGCCGATCTCGTGCGCGTGCAGCGGCCGCCGCTCGCGGCCGTCGAACTTGTCGAGCTGCGCCAGCGCGACGTGCCGCAGGTCCATGTTCAGGCCCATGCCGATCGCATCGGTGGCGATCAGGTAGTCGACCTCGCCGGCCTGGTAGAGGGCGACCTGGGCGTTGCGGGTGCGCGGGGAGAGGGCGCCCAGCACCACCGCCGCGCCGCCGCGCCGCCGCCGGATCAGCTCGGCCAGCGCGTAGACGTCCTGCGCGGTGAACGCCACCACGGCGCTGCGCCGCGGCAGGCGCGTGACCTTGGCGGGCGCGGTGTAGGCGAGCGTCGAGAAGCGCGGCCGCGTCACCACCTCGGCCTCGGGCACCAGCTGCTTCAGCAGCGGCCGGATGGTGTCGGCGCCGAGGAACATCGTCTCGTCGCGGCCGCGCGCATGCAGCAGCCGGTCGGTGAAGATGTGGCCGCGCTCGGGATCGGCGCAGAGCTGGATCTCGTCGACCGCCAGGAAGCTCACCTCGAGGTCGGAGGGCATGGCCTCGACGGTGGCGACGAAATAGCGCGCGCCCGGCGGCTGGATGCGCTCCTCGCCGGTGATCAGGGCGGCCAGCGCCGCGCCCTTCTGCACGACGATGCGGTCGTAGATCTCGCGGGCCAGGAGGCGCAGGGGGAAGCCGATCAGGCCGCTGCGGTGGGCCAGCATCCGCTCGACCGCGAAGTGGGTCTTGCCGGTATTGGTCGGCCCCAGCACCGCGAGCACGCGACGTCGATCGTGCGGCATCAGCGCCATGCTCTGACTATTGGCGCTTTCGGCTCCGAAGGCAAGGGCGCGATGCGGCGGATCTCCTCCATCTTGTGGCGACTCCGGCCGTGACTCCGCTAGCGGTTGATGCCGGCGGCCGCAGTGCGCCACTTCCGCGCTTTCGGCGAGGGGCGCCGCAGGCCCGCCCGAAGCTTGAAGAGGGCGCGGCGGCTGCCTACCTGTCGCGGCATCGGGATCACAGCAGCGCCGCAGCCGCAACGAGCGTGGGACAACGATCGATGGATGCAGACATGCAGCCCTTCGAGGCCGAGGTCGGCCGGGTTCTCGATCTGGTCATCAATTCGCTCTACCAGCACCGCGAGATCTTCCTGCGCGAGCTGATCTCCAACGCGTCGGACGCCTGCGACCGGCTGCGCTATGCGAGCCTCACCGAGCCCGGGCTGCTCGGCGACGATCCCGAGCTCAAGATCCTGATCGCGCCGGACAAGGCGGCGGGCACGCTCACCGTCCGCGACAACGGCATCGGCATGAGCCGGGACGAGCTTGCCGGCAATCTCGGGACCATCGCCCGCTCGGGCACGCAGGGCTTCGTGAGCCAGCTGTCCGGTGACGCGGCGAAGGACGTCCGGCTGATCGGCCAGTTCGGCGTCGGCTTCTATTCCACCTTCATGGTCGCGAGCGAAGTTGAGGTGATCTCGCGCCGGGCCGGCGAGGAGCACGGCTGGCGCTGGCGCTCCGACGGCCGCTCCGGCTTCACGATCGAGCCGGAGGAGGAGCCCGCGCCGCGCGGCACGGCCGTGGCGCTGAAGCTGCGCGACGACGCCAAGGAATTTTTGGACGAGTACCGCCTGCGCCAGATCGTGCGCAGCTACTCCGACCACATCGCCGTGCCGATCCTGCTGCAGACCGAGCCGGAGAAGAAGGACGGCGAGGCGAAGGAGACGCAGCAGATCAACGAGGCGAGCGCGCTGTGGACGCGGCCGAAGGCGGACATCAGCGACGAGCAGTACAAGGAGTTCTACCACCACGTCGCGCACGCGTTCGACGACCCCTGGGTGCGGCTGCACGTCCAGGCCGAGGGCGTGGTCTCCTACCAGGCGCTGCTGTTCGTGCCGAGCACGCCGCCGTTCGACCTGTACGACCCGCAGCGCCAGCACGGCATCAAGCTGTACGTCCGGCGGGTGTTCATCACGGGCGACCTCGAAGGCCTGATGCCGCGCTATCTGCGCTTCGTCAAAGGCGTGGTCGATTCCGAGGACCTGCAGCTGAACGTGTCGCGCGAGACGCTGCAGCACAGCCCGGTGCTGGCGAAGATCCGCCGCGATCTGGTCAAGCGCCTGCTGGACGAGCTGGACCGGCGCGCCAAGGCGGATCCGGCCGACTACGAGAAGTTCTGGGGCAGCTTCGGCGCGGTGCTCAAGGAGGGGATGTACGAGGACCACGAGCAGCGCGAGCGCCTCCTGGAGCTGGCGCGCTTTCACAGCACCGCGAGCGACGGCCTCGTGAGCCTCGCCGACTACCTCGGCCGGCTGAAGTCCGGGCAGGACGCGATCTACACGATCAGCGGCGAGAGCCCGGCCGCGCTCAAGGCCAGCCCGCAGCTCGAGGCCTGCCGCGCCAAGGGCATCGAGGTCCTGCTGCTCAGCGATCCGATCGACGAGTTCTGGATGCCGGTGGTGCACGATTACAAGGGCAAGCCCTTCCGCTCGCTCACGCGCGGCGACGTCGATCTGTCGAAGATCGAGAGCGCCCAGGACGGCCCCGAGGAGGCGGAGATCGAAGGCGACGCGCTGGATCGCCTGATCGCGGTGTTCAAGGCGAGGCTCGGCGACAAGGTGCAGGACGTACGGCGCTCGTCGCGGCTGACCGAGAGCGCGGTCTGCCTGGTCGCCGAGGAGCACGGCATGGACCTGCGCCTGGAGCGCTTCCTCAAGCAGCAGCAGCAGCTCCACCAGCTGTCCAAGCGCATCCTCGAGATCAATCCGAAGCACGGCCTGATCAGAGAGATGGCCCGCGCCGCCGCCGACGCCGGCCAGCAGGAGATGCTTGGCGACCTCGCCGAGCTGCTGCTCGATCAGGCGCGCATCGTCGAGGGCGAGCCGGTGCCCGACCCCGGCGCCTTCTCGCGGCGGATGAGCGCGTTCCTGACCAGGGGCCTGGCGGCGTAGCCGCGCCGGCAGCAACGGGCACGTGCGGTTGTACGGCGCGGCGGGGGCGAGCCGTGCCGAGCTGACCACCCGGCTGCGGCTGGCGTCGGGCCTGGTGCTGCTGACCTATGTCACCTCGCACCTGATCAACCACGCCCTCGGCATCGTGTCGCTCGCGGCGATGGAGCGCTGCCTCGCGCTGTTCAGCGCGGTGTGGCGCAGCCTGCCGGGCGGCGTGCTGCTGTACGGCGCGCTGCTGACCCATGTCGGCCTCGCGCTCGAGAGGCTCTGGCGCCGCCGCAGCCTCAAGATGCCGGCCTGGGAGGCCCTGCAGATCCTGCTCGGGCTGCTGATCCCGTTCTGGCTGGTCGTGCACGTGATCGGCACGCGCGGCCTCTACCAGCTCGCCGGGGTCGACGACAGCTACGCCTACGTGCTGGCCGTGCTGTGGCCGGGCGGCGCCGTCCGCCAGAGCCTGCTGCTGCTCCTCGTCTGGCTGCACGGCTGCATCGGCCTGCACTTCTGGCTGCGCCTGCGGCCCTGGTACCGCAGGGTCCAGCCGGTGCTGCTGGCGGTCGCGGTGCTGCTGCCGACCCTGGCGCTGATCGGCTTCGCCAACGGCGGGCGGGAGCTGCGGGCGACCGTCGCGGCCGACCGGGGATGGCTGCAGGCGAGGATCCGCAGCGAGCACTGGCCGGACCAGGCGACCGCGGCCTGGGTGTACGACGCCGAGCACCAGGTCCTGATCGGCCTCACCGCGCTGCTGCTGGCGACCTTCGCCGCCCGCGGGGTGCGCGCGCTGGCGGTGCGCCGTCGCGGCCGCGTGCGGGTGCGCTACCCGGACGGCAGCGTCGTCGCGATCGGCGCGGGCACCAGCCTGCTCGAGGCGAGCCGTGCGGCGGGCATCCCGCATGCCGCGGTGTGCGGCGGCCGCGGCCGCTGCTCGACCTGCCGCATCCGGGTGACGCAGGGCGTCGAGGACCTGCCGCCGCCGGCGCCCGGCGAGACGCGGGTGCTGGCGCGGATCGGCGCGACGCCGGGCGTCCGGCTGGCCTGCCAGCTGCGGCCGACCCACGATGTTGCCGTGATCCCGCTGCTGCCGGCCTCGGCCGGCCCGGGCGACGGCCGCTTGCGGCTCAGCCCTGGGCAGGGCGTCGAGCGCGAGCTGGCGGTGCTGTTCGCCGACCTGCGCGGCTTCACCCGGATGGCGGAGGGCCGCCTGCCCTACGACGTCGTGTTCGTGCTGAACCAGTATTTCAAGGCCATGGGCGAGACGATCGAGCGGCAGGGCGGTCGGATCGACAAGTTCATCGGCGACGGCATCATGGCGCTGTACGGTCTCGAGGGCGGCAGCGGCGATGCCTGCCTGCAGGCGCTGGCGACCGCGCGGGCGATGTCGGGCGCGCTCGCCCGCCTCAACCGCCGGCTGGTGGACGACCTGCGCGAGCCGCTGCGGATCGGTATCGGCCTGCATGTCGGGCCGGTAATCGTAGGGCAGATGGGCTACGGCCGGGCGACGACGCTGACCGCGATCGGCGATACCGTGAACGTCGCCTCGCGCCTGGAGGCGCTGACCAAGGAGCTCGAGGTCGAGCTGGTGGTGTCGTCGCGGCTGGCGGAGGCGGCGGCGGTGGACCTCGGCGCCTTCGAGGAGCGGCGGATCGAGATCCGCGGCC
>DASUGG010000278.1:0-14785 GCA_036274135.1 Geminicoccaceae bacterium | reverse complement strand
GTGGTCATGTCGATCTCCGGATCGGGGGATGAAGCGGCAACTCCATCCTAACCCGCCTCCGGAGCGGCATGGCCACACCTGGCCGGCCATGGCCGGCCAGGTGTGCCACCAACTGTCAGGCGATTACGATCTCAGGACAGCATGATCCAGGCATCGCCGTACGAGCGCGCCGCCACGGGTCGTGCCGGGTCTCGGGGCCGGGTTCGTCGAGGCCAAGACCTCGGGCGCGTGCCGGGGTCAGGAGCGCCGATCGGGTAGCGGCGGCGCCAAAGGCGGGCGCGAGGTCATCGCCGAAGGTGGGCTCGGGTCATCACGGAGGGGCGCCGACGCCCCGCCGGCAGAGGTCGCTGCGGCCGCCGCCGACGCACGCCGTGGATGCAGCTGGTGGGCCCGGCAGGATTCGAACCTGCGACAACGCCGTTATGAGCGGCGCGTTCTGACCGCTGAACTACAGGCCCCTGCGCATGGCCCGCCGCGGCTGGGACGGAGTCCCTCTCCGGCCCGGGATCGGGCGGCGCGCGCCGCGCCGACCATAGCCCGGCGCGGTCTTAGGTGTCGAGGAAACTGCGCAGCTTGCGCGAGCGCGAGGGGTGCTTCAGCTTGCGCAGGGCCTTGGCCTCGATCTGCCGGATCCGCTCGCGCGTCACCGAGAACTGCTGGCCGACCTCCTCCAGCGTGTGGTCGGTGTTCATGCCGATGCCAAAGCGCATCCGCAGCACCCGCTCCTCGCGCGGCGTCAGCGTCGCCAGAACCCGCGTCGTCGCTTCGCGCAGGTTCGAGAGCGTCGCCGCCTCGACCGGCTGCACCGCGTTCTTGTCCTCGATGAAGTCGCCGAGATGGCTGTCCTCCTCGTCGCCGATCGGCGTCTCGAGCGAGATCGGCTCCTTGGCGATCTTGAGGACCTTGCGCACCTTGTCGAGCGGCATGTTCAGCTTGTGCGCGAGCTCCTCCGGCGTCGGCTCGCGGCCGTACTCGTGCAGCATCTGGCGCGACGCCCGGACCAGCTTGTTGATCGTCTCGATCATGTGCACCGGGATGCGGATCGTGCGCGCCTGATCGGCGATCGAGCGGGTGATCGCCTGCCGGATCCACCAGGTGGCGTAGGTGCTGAACTTGTAGCCGCGGCGATACTCGAACTTGTCGACCGCCTTCATCAGGCCGATGTTGCCCTCCTGGATCAGGTCCAGGAACTGCAGGCCGCGGTTGGTGTACTTCTTGGCGATCGAGATCACCAGGCGGAGATTGGCCTCGACCATCTCCTTCTTGGCCCGGCTCGCCTCCCGCTCGCCCTTCTGGACCAGCCCGACGATCCGCCGCAGCTCGCCGATATGCAGACCGGTGCCGCTGGCGATCGAGCCGATCTCCTGCCGGATCGACTCGATCTCGTCGGCATGCCGGGTGACGAATAGCCGCCAGCCCTCCCCCGGCAGCGACGCGGTCCGCTCCAGCCACTCCGGGTCGAGCTCGTCGCCCCGGTAGTGCTTGAGGAAGCTGGCGCGGTCGACCTTGCAGCTCTCGGCGCGCTGCAGGAGCTTGCCCTCGAGGCCGATGAGGCGGCGGTTGACCTGGTACAGCTGCTCGACCAGGCCGTCGACCCGATTGGGATTGAGCTGCACCTGGTTGACCAGCTCCACGACCTCGCTGCGCGCCTGCTCGTAGGCGGCGTCCAGCTTGGGGTCGTTCGGCTGGTTCTGCTGGACGGCGGCGAGGCGCCGCTCCTGCAGCCCGCGCAGGCGCTCATAGGCGTCGGCGATCCGATCGAAGGTCGCCAGCACGCCGTCGCGCACCGACGCCTCCATCGACGACAGCGACAGAGCCGCCTCGTCGAACTCGTCGTCCTCGACCTCGTCGCCCTCGCCTTCGGTCTCGCTCTCGGCCGCGTCCGTGCCCGCATCGGCCTCACCGGCTTCCGGCTTGGCCTCCTTGGCGCTCGGGCCGGGCTCGCTCTGCGGCTGCGGCGCGCCGCCATAGGTCGCCTCGAGATCGATGACGTCGCGCAGCAGCACCTTGCCCTGGCCGATCGCATCGCGCCAGCTGATGATCGCGCGCATGGTCAGCGGGCTTTCGCACAGCGCCTCGAGGACCGTGTTGCGGCCGGCCTCGATCCGCTTGGCGATCTCGATCTCGCCCTCGCGCGAGAGCAGCTCGATCGTGCCCATCTCGCGCAGATACATGCGTACCGGATCGTCGGTGCGGCCCAGATCCTCGTCGAACGAGGCGCCGCCATCCGGCTCGTCCTCCTCGTCGCTCTCGAGATCGTCCTTGGCCGCCGTGCCGTTCGCCTCGCCGCCGCCGACGCTCACGCCCATCTCTTCGAACATCGCGATCAGCTCGTCGACCACCTCGGGCGAGATCTCGTCCTCCGGCAGGGCCGCGTTGATCTCGTCATGGGTTACGAAGCCACGCTCGCGCGCCTGGACCAGGACCCGCTTGACCGCCGGCACATTGCTGATCAGTTCCTGAAGAGCGCTCTCCAGGCCCTTGCCGGCCGGCGGCTTCGGCCCGGTGACGATACCTGCTGCAGCCTCTTTCGCCATACGGTCGTTCCTTCTCAGCCCGCGGGTCCGAGGTTCGGACATCGCGCCCACCCCCGGCAATGACCCCGCCCGGCGGCGGCAACCGCCGCGGGTCCGCTCATCGGCTTCTCTCGCGTCCGGCACGGTTGATCAGCCGGTCGAACGCCAATGTCTGCGTGCGCGCCTCCTCGACGCTCACCCCACGAATCGCGTCAGCCACCGCATCGCCCACTGCCCGTCGCTGACACAGGTGGCGGTGTTGCGCCAGGCGCGCCCGCCATCCATCCAACACCTCCGCCCGGTCGGCACCGGGCCCGCAGTACCACGCGGTCAACGGGCCCACGGCCGCCAATCGATTGACCAGACTGGCAAAACCGATTTCGGTCAGGTGGGACCTCAGATCGTCGAGGTCAAGGTCCCCGTGCTCGCCATACCAGGAAATGATGCCACGCCGCAGCTCCTCGAGCTCGGCATGGGCGAACTCCTCGGCCGCAAGCTCCTCCTCGACCTCGCTCAGCAGCTCCGGATGGACCAGGATCGGCCCGAGCAGATCCTGCGCCGCCGCCGCCTCCGGGTCGGCCAGCCGGGCGCTGCGCAGCCGCGCCGCACCGACGCCGTGCCCGCCCGGTCTGGCCAGCGGCGAGCGCGCCGTGCGGCGGCCGGCCTCGGCGGGTGCGAACGCCGCCCGCATCCGCTCCACCATGGCCTCGAGAAAGCGCCGGCCCAGGTCGCGATCAGCGATCCGTCCCGCCAGATCGCGCAGCCGGCGGTCGAGCGCCGCGCGCCGCTCGACCGAGGCCATGTTGATGCCCCGGGTCTCAACGCTCCAGAGGAAGTCGGCCAGCCCCATCGCCTCGTCGAGACGCGCCGTCAGGCTTTCGCGCCCCCATGCGCGCAACGTGCTGTCCGGATCGTGGCCCGCCGGCAACAGGGCGAAGCGCAGCGATTTGCCGGGCTTCAGCAGAGGCAACGCCCGCTCGATCAGACGCGCGGCGGCGCGCAGCCCGGCGTCGTCGCCGTCGAGGCAGACGACCGGCTCGTCGGCGAGCTGCCAGAGCAGGCCGAGCTGCGCCTCGGTGATCGCCGTGCCGAGCGGCGCCACGGCATGGTCGAGCCCCGCCTGCGCCAGCGCGATCACGTCCATGTAGCCCTCGGCGACGATCACCGTACCCCTCGCCCGCACGGCGTCGCGCGCCAGCGCCAGACCGTAGAGGACCTCGCCCTTGTGGAACAGCGCCGTCTCCGGGCTGTTGAGGTACTTGGCACGCGCGTCGCCGAGCGCGCGGCCGCCGAAGGCGATCACCCGGCCGCGCCGGTCGTGGATCGGGAACATGACCCGGTGGCGGAAGCGGTCGTACGGCGCGTCGTCCTCGGGCCGGACCAGCAGGCCGGCGGCGACCAGCTGCGCCTCGGCATAGCCCTCGGCAAGCAGCGCGTCCTTCAGCATCGTCCGGCCCGGCGGCGCATAGCCCAGGCCGAAGCGCTCGACCGTCGCCCGGTCGAGGCCGCGCCGGGCCAGATAGGACAGCGCCTCGCCGCCGGATGCGGTGCCGAGCCGGCCGGCGAACCAGCGCGCCGCCGCCTCGTTGGCGGCGAGCAGCGTCTGGTCCGGCGCCGGAGCACGCGATCCCGCGCGCCACGGCAGCGGCAGGCCGAAGAGCTCGGCCAGCCTGGCGACCGCCTCGGCGAACTCCAGCCCCTCGCTCGCCATCACGAAGTCGATCGCGTTGCCGTGCTGCTGGCAGCCGAAGCAGTGATAGAAGCCCTTGGCCTCCGAGACCGTGAACGAGGGCGTCTTCTCGCGATGGAAAGGGCAGAGCCCCACATGCTCGTGGCCGTGGCGGGTGAGCCGCACGCGGCGCGCCACGATCTCGACCAGCGGCAGGCGCGCCTTGAACTCGTCGAGCGAGATACCGCCCTGGTCAGCCATGCTTGCCGTGCCGAATGGCCCTGCTCACCTGCTGTGGCACACGCCGATCCCGAAGGCTGCCGAAATCGAGCTATGTTGTCGCCGACGGACGCCCCTTCGTCAACGTGCGGTCACGCCAGTTGCCGGCAAATCATCCGGCGGGCGCGGGCGAAATCCATGCGGTTCGGATAGCGGCTCTTGAGCTCGGTCATGACGCGGCCGGTATCCTTGAGCTTGCAGGCGCCGAGCTCCGTGATCACCTGGTGGATCACCTCGGCGCAGGTCTCGTCGTCGAGCTTGGGCGGCAGGAACCGCTTGATCACCTCGATTTCCTCAGCCTCGCGTTGGGCGAGCTCGAGCTGGCCGCCTTCCTCGTACCGTCGACCGCTGTCGCAGCGCTGATCGATCATCGCCTGCAGCAGCGCCAGCACCTCGGCGTCCGCCAGACCCGCGTGCTGTCCCTCGCTGCGCGCCTGGTCGTCACGTTCCTTGAGCGCCGCGAGAATCAGGCGGACGACCGCCGTCGCACACTGATCCTGCGCCACGGTAGCGTCCTTGAGGGCGTCGCCCAGCTGCTCCCGGATCATCGGCTGGCGCACTGACGATTCATGCTCACCACCTACCATTGGCTGCGGCGGGTCGCAAGGGACCCCGCGAGACCCCCTGCTTGACGTCGATTCAGCGCCTGGCGTAGGGTGCGCACGCGCCTGCCGGGTGGATGCCGCAGAGCAGCCTCTCGACGGGCTCGAAAGATATGAGCCGCCCACTTTCATGAACCTTACCTCTCGCCGAAAGGCCTCCGCCGCGCTCGTGTTGGCCGACGGCACGGTGCTGTACGGCCACGGCTTGGGCGCTCCCGGTCATGTGGTCGGTGAGCTCGTGTTCAACACCGCGATGACCGGCTATCAGGAGGTCCTCACCGATCCCTCCTATGCCGGCCAGCTGATCACCTTCACCTTTCCGCACATCGGCAATGTCGGCGTCAACGCCGAGGATCTCGAAGCGTTGACCTGCCATGCGCGCGGCCTCGTGCTGCGCGCCCCGATCACCGAGCCGGCCAACTACCGCGCCCAGTCCCACCTCCAACGCTGGCTCGAGCAGCAGGGCCTGGTGGGCATCGCTGGGATCGACACCCGCCGCCTCACCCGGCGGCTGCGCGACGCCGGCGCCCAGACAGCGGCGCTCGGCTTCGACCCGGACCGTGGCCCCGACATCGACCGGCTCACGGCCATGGCGCGCAGTTGGCCGGGCCTGGTGGGCATGGACCTCGCCTCGGAGGTCACCTGCCGCCAGCGTTACCATTGGGACGAATCCACGTGGCGCTACCCGGACGGCTACCGCCGGCTCGAGCAGGGCCGGCATCATGTGGTCGCCGTCGACTATGGAATCAAGCGCAACATCCTGCGCTCGCTCGCCTCGCTCGGGCCGCGCGTGACGGTGGTATCGGCGATCACGTCGGCGAGCGACATCCTGGCGCTGGCGCCGGATGGCATCTTCCTCTCGAACGGCCCCGGCGACCCGGCGGCGACCGGCAGGTTCGCCGTGCCGCAGATCCAGGCGCTGCTGGCCTCGGGCAAGCCGATCTTCGGCATCTGCCTCGGCCACCAGATGCTCGCGCTGGCGCTCGGCGCGACCACCGAGAAGATGAAGTTCGGCCATCACGGCGCCAATCATCCGGTCCAGGATCTGACCACCGGTAAGGTCGAGATCACCAGCCAGAACCATGGCTTCGCGGTCCGCCCGGACAGCCTGCCGGCGGACGTCGAGACGACGCACCTGTCGCTGTTCGACGGCTCGCTCGAAGGCCTCGCCGTCCGCGGCCGGCCGGTGTTCTCGGTGCAGTACCATCCGGAGGCTTCGCCAGGCCCCCAGGACAGCGCCTATCTGTTCCAGCGGTTCCTGGACCTGATCGAGCGCAGCTGATGCCCAAGCGCACCGACATCCGCTCGATCCTGGTGATCGGTGCCGGGCCGATCGTGATCGGCCAGGCCTGCGAGTTCGACTATTCCGGCACCCAGGCGGTCAAGGCGCTCAAGGCCGAAGGTTACCGGGTGGTCCTGGTCAACTCCAATCCGGCCACGATCATGACTGATCCGGAGCTGGCGGACGCGACCTATGTCGAGCCGCTGCTGCCGGGCACGGTCGAGCGGATCATCCAGCGCGAGCGGCCGGACGCCTGCCTGCCCACCATGGGCGGCCAGACGGCGCTCAACCTCGCGCGCGCCCTGGCCGAGGACGGCACCTTCGCACGCTACGGCGTCGAGCTGATCGGCGCCGGCATCGAGGCGATCGCCAAGGCCGAGGACCGTGACCTGTTTCGCGCCGCGATGGCCAGGATCGGCCTCGAGCTGCCGCGCAGCGGCGTCGCGAGGTCGCTCGTCGAGGCGCAGGCGGCGCTGGCGGAGATCGGCCTGCCGGCGGTGATCCGGCCGAGCTATACGCTGGGCGGGACCGGCGGCGGCATCGCCTACAATCGCGAGGAGTTCGACCAGGTGGTCGCCGCCGGCCTCGACGCGTCGCCGATCTGCGAGGTCCTGGTCGAGGAATCGGTGGCCGGCTGGAAGGAGTACGAGATGGAGGTGGTCCGCGACCATGCGGACAACTGCATCATCGTCTGCTCGATCGAAAACGTCGACCCGATGGGCGTGCACACCGGCGACAGCATCACCGTGGCGCCCGCCCTGACGCTGACCGACAAGGAATATCAGCGCATGCGCAACGCCTCGATCGCGGTGCTGCGCGAGATCGGCGTCGACACCGGCGGCTCGAACGTCCAGTTCGCGATCAATCCCGACGACGGCCGCATGGTGATCATCGAGATGAACCCGCGGGTGTCGCGCAGCTCGGCGCTGGCCTCCAAGGCGACGGGGTTCCCGATCGCCAAGGTCGCGGCGCGGCTCGCGGTCGGCTACACGCTGGACGAGATCACCAACGACATCACCGGCTGCACCCCGGCGTCGTTCGAGCCGACCATCGACTACATCGTCACCAAGATCCCGCGCTTCACCTTCGAGAAGTTCCCCGAGACCGATCCGATCCTCACCACGTCGATGAAGTCGGTCGGCGAGGTGATGGCGATCGGTCGAACCTTCCAGGAATCGTTGCAGAAGGCGTTGCGCGCGCTGGAGACCGGCCTCGAAGGGCTCGACGAGATCGAGATCAGCGGGCTGGCCGATCCCGACCGGCCGCGCGATGCGGTGCTGGCGGCGCTGGCGCGCCCGACCCCCGACCGGCTGCGCGTCATCGCGCAGGCCTTCCGGCTCGGCTTCCGCGTCGAGGAGGTCGGGCGCATCTGCCATTACGACGCGTGGTTCCTCGAGCAGATCCGCGATCTGATCGCCGCCGAGGCGGGGGTCCGGCAGGACGGCCTGCCGGCCGAGCGCACGGCGCTCCTCGAGCTCAAGGCGATGGGCTTCTCCGATGCGAGGCTGGCGCGGCTGACAGGCCGGAGCGAGGCGGAGGTGCGGGCGCACCGCCATGCGCTCGGCGCCCATCCGGTGTTCAAGCGGATCGACACCTGCGCGGCGGAGTTCGAGGCGCGCACGCCGTATCTCTACAGCTGCTACGAGCCGCCGCTCGGGCCCCTCGAGCCGGAATGCGAGGCCATGCCGAGCGAGCGCCGCAAGGTGATGATCCTCGGCGGCGGCCCGAACCGGATCGGCCAGGGCATCGAGTTCGACTACTGCTGCTGCCACGCCGCGTTCGGGCTCGCCGAGGCCGGCTACGAGACCGTCATGGTCAACTGCAATCCGGAGACCGTGTCGACCGATTACGACACTTCGGATCGCCTCTATTTCGAGCCGCTGACGGCCGAGGACGTGCTGGAGATCGCGCGGGTCGAGGCAAGCGCCGGCGAGCTTTGCGGCGTGATCGTCCAGCTCGGCGGCCAGACCCCGCTCAAGCTCGCCGAGCCGCTGGCCGCGGCCGGGATCCGGATCCTCGGCACATCGCCCGACGCGATCGACCTCGCCGAAGATCGCGAGCGCTTCCAGAAGCTGCTGGCGCGGCTGCGGCTGCGCCAGCCCGCCAACGGCGTCTGCTTCCGCCAGGAGGACGCGCTGGCCAAGGCCCAGGCCGTCGGTTTTCCCGTCGTGATCCGGCCCTCCTACGTGCTCGGCGGCCGCGCCATGCGCATCGTCCACGACCCGGGCGAGCTCGCGCAGTTCATCGGCGAGGCGGCCCGCCTGTCGGAGCTCGGCCCGATCCTGATCGACGGCTATCTCGAGGATGCGATCGAGGTCGACGTCGACGTGCTGGCCGACGGCGCCGGCGTGGTCGTCGCCGGGATCATGGAGCACATTGAGGAGGCCGGCATCCATTCCGGGGACAGCGCCTGTTCGCTGCCGCCCCACTCCCTCGACGACGCCGTCCTTGCCGAGATCCGCCGCCAGTCGGAGGTGCTGGCGCGGGCGCTCGAGGTGCGCGGCCTGATGAACGTGCAGATGGCGATCAAGGGCGGCGAGGTGTTCATCCTCGAGGTCAATCCGCGCGCCTCGCGCACGGTGCCGTTCGTCGCCAAGGCGATCGGCTGGCCGATCGCCAAGGTCGCGGCGCGGCTGATGGCCGGCGAGCGGCTCGCCGACTTCGCGCCGCCGGCGCAGGCGCGGCGCCACGTCGCGGTCAAGGAAGCGGTGTTCCCCTTCGCCCGCTTCCCCGGCGTCGACCTGCTGCTCGGGCCGGAGATGAAGTCGACCGGCGAGGTCATGGGTCTGGACCACGATTTCGGCGCCGCCTTCGCCAAGTCGCAGCTCGGCGTCGGCAACCTGCTGCCGGCCGAGGGCGCCGTGTTCATCTCGGTGCGCGACCGCGACAAGCCGGCCATGGTCGAGCTCGGCCGCACGCTCGTCGAGCTCGGCTACGGCCTCGTGGCCACCACCGGCACCTGCCAGCATCTACGCGCCGCGGGGCTGCCGGTCGAACAGATCAACAAGGTCCACCAGGGACGCCCGCATGTCGTCGACCGGATCAAGGACGGCGGCATCGCCCTCGTGCTCAACACGACCGAGGGACAGCAGGCGATCCGCGACAGCTATTCGCTGCGCCGCGCCGCCCTGGTCCACAAGGTGCCCTACTACACGACGGTGGCCGGCGCCCGCGCCGTGGTCCAGGCGATCGCGGCATGCCGGGCGCACGAGCTTGCGGTCGCGCCGCTGCAATCATATCATTAGCGCGAATCCACCCAGCCCATTTGCGGTAACGATCGAGTCTGCGGCGCGGGCTATCACGTGTGATGGTGGTCGATGAGTAACAGGATTCCGATGACCTCGGGCGGCTACACCCGGCTCGAGGAAGAACTGAAGCGGCTGAAGCTCGACGAGCGGCCTGCGGTCATCCGGGCGCTCGCCGAGGCGCGCGAGCACGGCGATCTGTCCGAGAACGCCGAATACCACGCGGCGCGCGAGCGGCAGAGCTTCATCGAAGGCCGCATGCTCGAGCTCGAGGACAAGCTGGCCCGGGCCGAGATCATCGATATCAGCCAGCAGAGCGGCACCACGGTCAAGTTCGGCGCGCGGGTCAAGCTGGTCGACGAGGAGACCGACGAGGAGCTGACCTACCAGATCGTGGGCTCGGAGGAGGCCGAGATCCAGCGCGGCCTGCTGTCCATCAGCGCGCCCCTCGGGCGCGCCCTGATCGGCCGCGAGACCGGCGATTCGGTCGAGGTGACGACGCCGCGCGGTACCCGCTATTTCGAGATCCTCGAGGTGGCGTTCCCTGGCGAGATCGTCCTGGAGTAGCGCTGCCGCCCCACGGCCGGGCGGCGTCGCGGCGCCAGCCGCGATCTGGGTGCTCACCGACGGCCGTCCCGGCCATGATCATCAGGCGCTCGGCGTGGCCGAGGCGCTCGGCTGGCCGTTCGTCGTCAGGCCGATCGACTACGGCCCGCTCGCGCGCCTGCCCAACGCGCTGCTGGGCCGCAGCATCCGCGGCCTGACGTCGAGGGCGCGCGACGCCCTGGTCCCGCCCTGGCCCGACCTGGTGATCGGCGCCGGCCGCCGCACCGCGCCGCCCGCCCGCTGGCTGAAGCGGCGCCATGCCGGGACCGTGCTGGTGCAGCTGATGTGGCCCGGCTCGGCGCGGGACCTCGACCTCGTCGCCGTGCCCGAGCACGACCGCGTCGCCGACCGTCCCGGCATGATCCGCACGCTCGGCACGCCGCACCGGGTGACGCGCACGCGCCTCGCGGCGGCTGCGGAAGGCCTCGTGCCGCTGCTGACCGATCTGCCGCGCCCGCGCATCGCCTGCCTGGTCGGCGGAGCGCGGCGCGGCATGCCGTTCACGCCCGCCGACGCCGCCGCCTTCGCCCGGCGCGCCCGCCGGCTGGCGCAGGCCCGCGGCGGCAGTCTGCTGGTCGCCACCAGCCGCCGCACCGGGCCGGCCTGCGAGGCGGCCCTGGCGGACGGCCTCGAAGGGCCGCGGCTGCTGCATCGCTTCGGCGCCGGCGAGGACCGCTATCTGGCCATCCTCGGCAGCGCCGATGCCGTGGTGGTGACCGCGGACTCGGCCTCGATGTGCAGCGAGGCCTGCGCTACCGGGCGGCCGGTGTTCCTCGATGTCGCGCAGAAGGCTGGCTTGAGCAAGCTCACGGCATTACATAGGCGGCTGGAGCAGCTGGGCTATCTTCGGCCGCTCGGCGCGCCGTGGCCCACCGCCCTGCCGCCGCCACTCGATCCGGCCGCGACCGTGGCGGCAGCAATCCGCGCGTTGCTGCGGTCGGCCTGAGGTCGTTGCCCGCCGCTCGAAGACGACGCCAGCGCGAACGGGGAAGAGATCATGCCGGCCACGCGCCATTGCCAAGTGCTGATCATCGGCTCGGGACCGGCCGGCTACACGGCCGCGATTTATGCGGCGCGCGCCGATCGCCAACCGATCCTGATCCAGGGCCTCGACGTTGGCGGCCAGATGTCGATCACGACCGACGTCGAGAACTATCCGGGCTTCGCCGACGTGATCCAGGGCCCGTGGCTGATGCAGCAGATGGCCGCCCAGGCGGCGAACTGCGGTGCGGAGCTGGTGCTCGACAGCATCGCCGAGCTCGACCTCGGCAGCCGCCCCTTCCGCTGCGTCGCCGAATCGGGCGACGTGTACATGGCCGACGTGCTGATCCTCGCCACCGGCGCGCAGGCGCGCTGGCTCGGCCTGCCGAGCGAGACGCGTTACCGCGGCTTCGGCGTCTCGGCCTGCGCCACCTGCGACGGCTTCTTCTTCCGCGGCCGGCCCGTCGCGGTGATCGGCGGCGGCAACACGGCGGTGGAGGAAGCGCTCTATCTCCGCAAGATGGCCAGCGCCGTCACCCTGGTCCACCGCCGCGACCGGCTGCGCGCCGAGAAGGTGCTGCAGGACCGGCTGTTCGCCAACGACAAGATCAGGGTGGTCTGGGACAGCGTGCTCGACGAGGTGCTGGGCCAGGATCAGCCGCCGGCGGTGACCGGGATCCGCACCAGGCATGCGAGGACCGGCGCGCTGCGCGAGCTCGCCGTCGACGGCGTGTTCATCGCGATCGGCCATGACCCGGCGACCCGGCTGGTCAAGGAACAGCTGGCGATGGACGCCGAGGGCTATGTGATCACCGCTGCCGACAGCACGGCCACCAGCGTGCCGGGGGTGTTCGCGGCCGGCGACGTCCAGGACAAGATCTACCGCCAGGCGGTGACCGCGGCCGGCAGCGGCTGCATGGCCGCGCTGGAGGCCGAGAAGTTCCTCGCCGAGCACGCCGCGTCGGTCGTGCGCGGCGCCGCCCTCTGAGGCGCGCCGATGCTCGACTGGGACCGCGTCCGCCTGTTCCGCGGCGTCGCCGAAGCCGGCAGCTTCACGCGCGCGGCCGAGAGCCTGGGGCTCAGCCAGTCGGCGATCAGCCGTCAGATCGGCGCGCTCGAGGAGGATGTCGGCATCCCGTTGTTTCACCGTCACGCCCGCGGCCTGGTCCTGACCGAGCAGGGCGAGATCCTGCTCGAGACGGCGCAGGAAATGGCGGCGAGGATGGCCGCGGTGGAGGCGCGGCTGAGCGAGACCAAGGACCGGCCCGCGGGGCATCTGAGGATCAACACCACGGTCGGCTTCGGCACCGTGTGGCTGGTCTCGCATCTCAAGGAGTTCATGGACAGCTACCCGGACATCACGGTGACGCTGCTGGTGGTCGATACCGAGCTCGATCTCAGCATGCGCGAGGCGGACGTCGCGCTGCGGCTGGCGCCGCCGCGCCAACCCGACCTGGTGCAGCGGCGCCTCAAGACGGTGCACACGCACCTCTATGCCTCGCCCGAATATCTCGCGGGCGCGGGGCCGCTCGAGACCGCGGACGACCTCGGCCGGCATCGGCTGATCGTCTATGGCTCGGAAGCCACACCCCCGCCCGTACCGAGCCTCAACTGGGTCTTGTTCGCCGGGCTTGATGGCGAGCAGGCCGAGCCGCGACGCGCCGGACTGCTCGTGAACAACGTTTACGGCATGCTGCGCGCCGCGGAGCATGGCCTCGGGATCGCCTCGCTCCCGGACTACCTGGGCGCCACCTCGCGCGATCTGGTGCGGGTGCTGCCCGATCTGGCCGGGCCGAGCTTCGACTTCTACTTCGTCTATCCCGAGGAGCTGCGCGCCTCGAAACGGGTCAGCGTGTTTCGCGACTTCCTGCTACGGAAGATGGCGGAGCAGCAAGTGTGGTAGTTTGGCAACAGCGCTGCAAAAACGCATGGCTGACATGCGTGAAAGCCCTAGCCTATGCGGCCCCTAGTAACTATGTTGTGCATTGCAGCAAGCACTTCCCCGAAGCTGCTTGTTGCGGGTCGGGTTCTTTCCCTGAGGAACTCGGCCAGCTTCAGGTGCGACGCCTGAAGCACCTTGAGGATCGTTGATCCTCACGTCTCCCAGACGTTAAGCCTCCCTGATTAACTCCGCCGGGCCCTCGGGCCCGGCTTTTTTTCGCTCAAATTTATAAGGGCTTTGGCTTCTTAGGCGAGCCCTTGCGCGAGGTCAAGAGGTCGTTGCGAATCGGGCCGACCAGGACAGGTTTCTGCGCGTTGAATTCTTACCGACGCCGCCGTTGTCCGCGAACATTGCCGGAACATCCAGGGTCAAGGGTCAGATCACATAAATAGCGATCGATTTTTCATTCCCACGTAAAGATTGGCTACGAACTTCGCATAGCCATTGAACAATTGAGTAGGCACCTTTTCTGCGCTGCCGAGCGTCTCCATGGCCTGGCTCCAGCGGCACGCACCGCCGAGCAGGATCGGGCGCGCGGCGATGCCCTGGATCAGCTGGCGGCGGAACACGGCCTTGGGCGTGGCGGCCGTCTCGGGCAGATCCCCACCGCGGCCGCGCCTGATCAGCACCCGGCCCCGTTCTTTCCGCAGCACGTCCGCAGGTGAAGCGCCGAGCATCACCGCGAGAGAGCCGGTGGAGCGGCGACGGTTAACCCCGCTTTAACCAAGCGCCGGCATCTTGGTTAACGGTTGTCCCGACCCGGGACTCTCTTTCATTCGAGGACCGACCATGATGTTCAAGCAAAACGCCCGTCCTCCCCTGCCGCGCGATCCGGTCGAGGACAGTCTGCCGCCGGTGATGGGCGCGTCACCGCCCGCCAAGGCCGCGCCGGCCGTCGCCCCCGACGGCGGCAAACGGCTGATCGTGGGCCAGGGCATCAAGCTCAAGGGCGAGATCTCCGCCTGCGATCGGCTGATCGTCGAGGGCCATGTCGAGGTCACGCTGAACGACACGCGTACGGTCGAGATCAAGCCGTCCGGCCGGTTCATCGGCAGCTGCGAGGTCGAGCAGGCCGAGATCAGCGGCGTCTACGAGGGCGACCTCACGGTACGCGGCCGGCTCAGCGTGCATGCCAGCGGTGTGGTGACCGGCAACATCCACTATGGCGAGATCGAGCTCGAGCGCGGCGGTCGGATCGCCGGCGAGCTGAAGGTGCGCGATAGCGGCGCCGCGGCGTCCAAGTCCGGCGACTCGCAGCGGGCGACCAAGGCGGCCTGAGCGCTCGCAACCTGCCGCACACGGCTGCGGGGTGCGGCGCCGCGGCATGCCGGCGTCGCGCAGCTCCGGAGGCCTCAGCCGGCGATCGCGCGCCTGGTCACCGCCGGGGCCCGGCTGGCCCCGGGCACAGGTCGCGGCTGCCCGGCCCCGGCGAGTTCCGGTGGTGGGTGGCGGCACGGACGCTACGGTGCGGGCCGCGCCGCCGCCGTCATGCGTGCGGACGCCGTGGCGGAACGACACCGGGTGCCGGAAGGCAAGCGGCGCCTTGCGCACCCCGCGGCCGGTGGTGAGACGTCAGCCGTCGAAGCGGTTGCTTCGCGGAAAGTCGTGGGGCGCGACGCGGCCGGCCTGGCCGCGGCGGCCGAGCCATGCGGCGAGCCCGGTG
>DASUGG010000277.1:0-6608 GCA_036274135.1 Geminicoccaceae bacterium | reverse complement strand
GTAGGCCTTTTGAACTCCGCCGGTTTTTTCGCGGCGTTTCTGAGGTTCATCGACCATATGGTCGACACTAAATTTCTACCGGCAGCGCATCGGCATTCGATAGTGGTGGATGCAGACTCGAGTGTCCTGATCGAGAAGCTGCGCAGCTATACACGCATCGACGCACCTAAATGGCTGTAGCCTTCAGCCGGCTTGTCCGGCAGCGAAGGCTCGAGCATGGCGGCGCTCCCAGCCCTTGATGAGCATGCGCCGCTCGAACATGATCGGCGGCCGCAGGCTTTGCCGGATGCAGGAACCCCCTTGAACGCCAAGTCGAGCCCTGTCGCAAGGACCCCGGCTTCCGTTGCCGCGCCGATGGTGCACCTCGACCGGGTGAGCAAGCGGTTCGGCGACCAGCTCGCGGTCGACGATGTCAGCTTTGCGCTGGCCGAGCGCCAGTTCCTCACCATCCTGGGCCCGAGCGGCTCGGGCAAGACCACGCTGCTGCGCATGATCGCGGGCTTCATCGCGCCCACGAGCGGCGGAATTGCGATCCACGGCCGGCGGGTCGCGAACGATCCGCCCTACGCCCGCTCGATCGGCATGGTGTTCCAGCGCCTGGCACTGTTCCCGCATCTCAGCGCGGCCGAGAACGTCGCCTACCCTTTGCGCATGCGCGGCTGGCCGAAGCGGGAGATTTTTCCGCGCGTCGAGCGCTATCTGGAGCTGGTGCGTCTGGGGGGTCTCGGGGGGCGGCGCATCCACGAGCTTTCCGGCGGCCAGCAGCAGCGGGTCGCGGTCGCGCGTGCGCTGGTGTTCGAGCCGGACCTTTTGCTGCTCGACGAGCCGCTGGCCGCGCTCGATCGCAAGCTTCGCGAGGACATGCAGCTCGAATTCCGGCGCATCCAGCAGGAGCTCGGCGTCACCACGATCAACGTCACCCACGACCAGCGCGAGGCGCTGGTGATGTCGGACCGGGTGATCGTCATGGACCACGGCCGCATCCAGCAGGACGCGGCGCCGACCGAGACCTACGGCAAGCCCGCCAACCGCTTCGTCGCCGGGTTCATTGGCGTGACGAATTTCCTGCCGGCCGAGCTGGTGCGGCTGGGCGGCGCCGGCTGGGCCGAGGTGCGCATCGGCGGGCAGCGGCTGCTCGGGCGCTGCGGCGCCACGCTTCGTCCAGGCGCTGCGGTCGAGGTCGCGCTGCGCGCCGAGCGGATCGGGCTCTGCCCGCCGGGCGAGGGCGCCGCGCCCGGCTTCGACGCGGAGGTGCGCGAGGTGATTTTCGAAGGCGACCGGCTGGTCTACGGTCTGCATGTCGAAGCGCTCGGCGGCATGCGCCTGCTGGCGTTCGACTACGATCGCGGCGTCAGAACGATCGCGGGGGTCGGCGAGCGGGTCGGCGTGACCTGGCGGCCGGACGACCTCATGATCTTCCCCGCGACGACCAACGATGAGGGAGCAAGGAACCCATGAGCAAGAAGATTGCCCTGCCGAGGCGGCGCTTCCTCGGCGGCGCCGGCGCCGTGGCCGCCGCGGCCGTCGCCGCGCCTGCGATCCTGAAGTACCGGGGCGCGCTGGCCCAGGACAAGCCGCAAGAGCTGATCGTCCGCGCCTGGGGCGGCGTCTGGGTCGACAGCCTGAACGCCGGCGTGTCGCAGCCGTTCTCCGAGGCGACCGGCATCCCGGTGCGGCACGACCTGACCGAGGACAACGAGATCCGCCCCAAGATCTGGGCGGCGGTCGACCAGGGCCGGGTGCCGCCGATCCACGTCAACTGGGACACCACCACCAACGCCACGAAGTCGGCGGTGCGCGGCGTCAGCGAGGATCTGAGCGGGCTGCCGAACCTCGACGGCCTGCTGCCGCTCGCCCAGCCCGCCGGCCTGGAGGGCTGGCCGCTGGTCAACACCTACTCCTACGTCTACGTATTGGCCTATCGTGACGAGGCGTTTCCGGACGGGGCGCCCGACAGCTGGCAGGTCATGGTCGACCCGAAGTTCAAGGGCCGGGTCGCGATCTACGATGATGGCATCGGCTTCATCCCGGCGGCGCAGGTCGCGGGCGGCGGCACGCTCGAGGACATTCCCGACAACATGGAGCCGGCCTGGGCGTTCTTCGAGAAGCTGAAGGCGAACGGGCCGCTGCTCGGCGAGGACCCGGACTTCACCAACTGGTTCCAGAACGGCGAGATCGACGTGGCCTGCACGATCATCTCGAACGCGCGCGCCGCCAAGCAGAACGGCATCCCGGTGTCCTGGACGGTGCCGAAGGAGGGCGCCGACCTCGAGACGGACGGCATGTGGATTCCGCGGGGCCTGCCCGAGAACGAGCTGCACTGGGCGAAGGAGTACGTCAATTTTGCGCTTTCGCCCGAGGGCCAGCAGGTGTGGTGCAACGGCCTCGGCCTGCCGCCGGTACGGCCCGGGCTCGAGCCGCCCGCCGACCTCGTGGCCGATCCGGCCTATCCGACCACCGAGGCCGACCTGAAGCTGCTGCTGCGCGTGCCGACCCCGGTGCTGGTCGAGCACGAGAGCGACTGGTTCGCGCGGGTCAACGAGATCATGCAGGGCTGAGCCGCTGGCCTGCATGGCGGAAGGGCGCCGGCCGACGGCGCTCGGGCGATGGGAGGTCTGGCGGCGCCGGCTCTGGCCCGAGCGCGCCCTGCCGCTCAGCCCCTGGCTGCTGCTCCTGCCGGCGCTGCTGCTGACCTCCTCGCTCGCGGCAGCACTGGTGGTGATCGGCGAGAGCAGCCTGCACCTGCTGGATCGCGCGACCTTCCGCCTGGGGGAGGCCTACAGCCTCGGCAATTACGCGGAGCTCCTGCAGCGCCCGGTCTACCTTCGCATCATCGGGCGGACTGCGCTCGCGGCAGCGATCGTCACCGCGATCACCGTCGCGCTCGCGATCCCCTACGGCTATCTGATGGTCCGAACGGCCGGCGCTGGCCTGCGCAAGCTGCTGCTGATCGGCCTGTTCCTGCCCTTCTTCCTCGGCCAGGTGATCCGCGCCTACGGCTGGCTGATCGTGCTCGGCAAGCACGGCCTGCTCAATGCCGGCCTGACGGGCCTGGGCCTGCCCGATGTCGCGCTGATCTACACCTATCCGGGCGTGCTGATCGGGCTCGTGCAGTACATGCTGCCGTTCGCGGTGCTGTTGCTGGCGCCGGCCTTCACGGCGATCCCGGAGGAGCTGGAGCTCGCGTCGATGAGCCTCGGCGGGCGCGCTTGGCCGACCTTCTGGCACATCGTCCTGCCGCTCGCGAAGCCGGGCTGGATCGCGGCCGGCGTGGTGGTGTTCACGCTGACCATGACCGACTTCGCGATGCCCGAGATGATGGGCGGCGGCGGCAACGACTTCATCGCGAATGCGATCTATGACGGCTTCTTCCAGCTCAGCGACGCCGGTCTCGGCTCGGCGCTCGCGATCGTGCTGACCGCGCTCGGCACGCTCGCAGTCGCTGTGGTGTTCACGGCGATCGGGGTCGGCACGCTCGGCTACATCCAGTCCGGCAGCGCGGGAGCCGCGCGATGATGCGCCAGCCGGCGGCGCGCGTGGTGATCTGGGCGATCGTGCTGTTCGACCTGCTCTTCCTCGCCCTGCCGACCGCGGTGATCGTCGTGGCGTCGTTCACCGCGGGCAACGTCATCGCGTTTCCGCCGGAGGGGCTCTCGCTTCGCTGGTATCACGCGCTGCTCGGCGAGCGGGCGTTCAGCGCGGCGCTCTGGCGCAGCGTCTGGGTCGCGATCGTCTGCACGGCGGTCAGCCTGCCGGCCGGCACGCTCGCCGCGATCGCGCTCGCGCGCTACCGCATCCGGCATGCGACCGCGATCCAGATCTACCTTTTGCTGCCGTTCATCGTGCCGCTGATCGTCTCGGGCCTGGGCCTGATGCTGATCTTCGGCTGGCTGCGCTGGCTCGGCCAGCTCTGGCCCGTGGGCCTTGCCGCCTGCATCATCAACCTGCCGTTCATGATCTGGGCGGTCGCGGCGTCGGTGAACAATCTCGATCCGGAGCTCGGGAACGCCGCCGCCAACTGCGGCGCGCCGCCGCTCGCCGCGTTCTTCACGGTGACCCTGCCCGCCGTCACGCCGGGCGTGATCACCGGCGGCCTGCTCATGTTCATCCTGGCGCTGAACGAGTTCATCGTCAGCCTGCTGCTGGTCGACGCGCGCATCGTCACGCTGCCAGTGCTGATGTACAACTCGATCCGGGCGATCATCACGCCGGATCTCGCGGCGCTCTCGGTCGTCTATATTGTGATCGCCCTGGTCTCGATCTGGCTGCTCGACCGGCTGGTCGGCCTCGAGATCTTCCTGAAGTCCAAGTGAGCGAAAGCGAGGAAAGGCCTGTGTCCGAGATCAACCTGTTCGAGCTCGACCGGCTGTCGCGCGCCGAGCGCGAGGCGCTGATGACCCGCGCCGAGGCGGATCTTTCGGCCTATCTCGGGCCGGTGCAGGCGATCGTCGACGCGGTCCGGGCCGAGGGCGACGAAGCGGTCGCCCGCTTCGGCCGCGAGCTCGACAAGGCCGACGTGCACGCCGACCGCCTGATGGCGACGCCCGAAGAGTTCGACCGGGCCTTCACAGCACTCGAGCCCGAGGTGCGCGCGGCGATCGAGTTCGCGGTCGAGAACATCCGCGCTTTCCACGCGGCGCAGAAGCCCGAGGCGATGTGGCTGAAGGAGACGCGGCCGGGCGTGTTCGCGGGCGAGCGCACGACGCCGATCCCGTCGGTCGCCTGCTACGTGCCGCGCGGCAAGGGCGCGTTTCCCTCGGTCATGATGATGACCACGATCCCGGCGGTGATCGCCGGCGTGCCGGAGATCGCCGTGCTGACGCCGCCGACGCCCGACGGCGGCGTCGACGCCGCGAGCCTGGTGGCGGCGCGCATCGCCGGCGTCGAGCGGGTGTACAAGTGCGGCGGCGCCGTCGCGGTCGCGGCGGCGGCGTTCGGCACCGCGACGATCCCGCGCTGCACCAAGATCGTCGGCCCCGGCAGCCCCTGGCTGGTGGCCGCGAAGAAGCTGCTGGCGGACCGGATCGACACCGGCCTGCCGGCGGGCCCGAGCGAATCGATCGTGCTGGCCGACGCCAGCGCCGATGGCCGGATCGCGGCGCTTGACTTGCTGGTCGAGGCCGAGCACGGCCCCGACAGCTCGGCGTTCCTGGTGACCGACAGCCGCGCCGTCGCGGAAGCCGCGCGCGCCGCGATCCCGCAGCATTGGAAGCACATGGGCGCCGAGCGCGTCGGCTACACCAAGGCGGTGCTCGGCGGGCCGCGCGGCGGCATCGTGCTGGCGCGGGACATGGAGCAAGCAATCGCATTCACCAACGACTATGCGCCCGAGCACCTGGAAGTGCTGAGCGACGAGCCGCTGCAGTATCTTGGCCAGCTGAAACACGCCGGCGAGATCCTGCTCGGCGCGAACTCGGTGCTGACGCTCGGCAACTACCTGATCGGCCCGAACTGCGTGCTGCCGACCGGCGGCCATGCGCGCAGCTGGTCACCGCTCTCGGTGCACGATTTCATGAAGCGCACCTCGATCGCCCAGGTTACCCGCGCTGGCTACGACCTGCTCGCGCCCTATGCCCACACGCTCGCCACCTACGAGGGCTTCGACGCGCACGCCAACGCAATCTCGCCTATGCGCGACGAGCGCTGATCCCACCGCTGCCTTTCGGAGGGCTGGTGCTCAGGGCTTTGGCGGGCAGCTGTTGATTGGCGCCGCCCGCACGATCGGGAAGCAATCGGCCCAGGCCTCCGTCCGCGCGGGCCAGGGCGTCAGGAACTCCGCATCCCAGTCATAGGTCAGCACGCCCAGCGCCTGCAGGTCTCGCACCCGGCCATCCAGATACTCCTTCAGTACCTTGAACCGCCCGTTTTCAATGGTCGCGATCCAGACGTCGTTGGTCACCTGCTGCCGGCCGTCGCGAAGTTCCCGGAACTGGATCTCGACGGCGACGCGGTGGGCGTCGAGATCTATCGCGAAGGCATCTGCGGGCAGGTGGAAGCTGACCTTCTCCGGCGGCCGGCGCGCCTCCGGACCGCAGTAGGTGGCGAGATCCTCGAGGACGGCGTCACGCCCATGCAGGCGCGTGGTCGGGAACGAGAAGTCGATATCGTCGGCAATCAGCTGATCCATGAGGGTGGCGTCGCAATCCGCCCACGCCTTGGCCATGTCGAGAATCGCCCACTGCATGGCGCCGCGCGGGGTGTCCCGTGCCTCCAGATCGCCGCCGTAGCTGACATTGTGATAGGGACCGGCGGCCGATGAGATGGGCGCGATGATGGCCAAAGCCAACAATGCGCCCATGCTTGCTTGTCGAACCAACGAGGCACCTCCAGCAGTTGGACCGCAGCACCGTCGCAGCACTGAGCGAGGCGGGTCAAGTTCCCCGGCCGTGCTGCGCGACGAGCCGCTGCAGCGCCTTGGCCAGCCAAGGCACGCCGGCAAGATACGCTTGGGGGAAAACCCAGTGTACGGCACGCTGGCGCCCCCATGCTCACACCACGAGGAGGATCGATGTCGTACCGTGACCACTTCCGTCAGCTCGCCGCGTACAATGCCTGGGCCAATGCGCGGCTCTACGAGGGGGCGCTGGCGCTCGACGAGGATGCATACA
>DASUGG010000276.1:0-2205 GCA_036274135.1 Geminicoccaceae bacterium | reverse complement strand
CCGTCAATTCCGCGCGCCGATCCTGTGCTTTCGGGCAGCTCGGCCTGCAGCCGCGTGCGTTCGGATGCGCCCTGCCGAGCAGGAGGCGGTGTTCGGGGCGTCGTGATGGGCGTTCGGCCGTTGCGCGGGTGTTTGCTTTTCCGCAGGTGATCGCCTAGCGTCGCCTGGCGGCCAGTGGGCGCCGATGGTCGACAAGGCGGTCGCCGAGTTCAACCGGCAGATGGCGCAGCACGGCATCAAGCTCACGCTCAGCAAGGTCCAGAAAGGCATGGGGCCGCATATCGTGCTCGAGACCGAGCCGGGCAGCGGTCTGCACGGCAGCGCGCCCTCGCAGACCAAGAGGATCAACGGCGTCACCTATCTCGACGTGGTCACGGTCCGCGTGCCGGCGACGCCGCGCATCGACCCCAAGGACCCGCGATCCCGCGAGGTCGGGCCGAGCGTGCGCCTGTGCCTGCTCGTGCACGAGCTGATCCACGCGGTCGGGCTCGACAACGGCGAGCATTCGCCCGACGACGTGTTCGCCGCGAAATCCGTGGTGATCCCCAAGGGGCAGTACCTGGCGTCCAGGAAGCAGGCCACCGAGGACATGGTCCAGCCGCCCGACGGCAGCGCGCCGCTGCCGCCGATCCGCATCGGCGCGAGGACGGTCGCCAACCTCAGGAAGGCGTGGACCGGCGGGGCAGCCTAGCCCGCGGGCGCAGCCGTCATCGCCGGACGGCGGATCGCAAGCGGAAATACGATCCCGACGGCCTGTTCTTCGTCCGTCACCGCGTCGGCAGCGAAGACTGGAGCGCCGACGGCTTCAGGCCACTGGCACGCTGGGCGGCCCGAGGCCGGGCTGGGGCGACCGTGCCCCTATTCCGCCCGCATCCTGACCATGATCCAGCCGAGCAGAGCGGCGACGACGCAGCCGAGGATGAAGCCGATCGCGAAGCCGCGCATGCTGCCTTCGGTGCCGTCGAGCCAATGGCCGAGGCCGGCGCCGCCGAGCGGCAACACCAGCGCAAGCAGGCAACCGGCTCCGAGCATGATCGACCCCTGCAACAGCTCTGCCCTGATATGGCATGGGCTGGCGCGGGATGCGACCGCCTTGCGGGGCGGCGCAGCCGCCGCCGCGTCAGCTGCGCGCGGCCCTGCGGGTGATGACGTAGAACACCGGCGTGAAGATCAGGCCGAAGAAGGTGACGCCGAGCATGCCGAAGAACACCGTGGTGCCGAGCGCCTGGCGCATCTCGGCGGCGGCGCCGGTCGCGATCGCCAGCGGCAGCACGCCGAAGATGAACGCGAACGAGGTCATCAGGATCGGCCGCATGCGGATCTGCGCCGCCTCGATCGCCGCGTGAAAGCGGTCGCGGCCTTCGCGCTCGAGCCGGCGCGCGAACTCGACGATCAGGATCGCGTTCTTGGCCGCGAGCCCGACCAGCACGACGAAGCCGATCTGCGCCAGGATGTTGAGGTCCATGCCGCGCAAGGACAGCCCGCTCACCGCGGCGAGCAGGCACATCGGCACGATCAGGATCACCGCGAGCGGCAAGGTCCAGCTCTCGTACTGGGCGGCGAGCACCAGGAACACGCAGACCGCCGCGGCGAAGAACACCAGGAGCCCGGAGTTGCCCGCCTGCTTCTCCTGCAGCGCGAGCTCGGTCCATTCGTAGGCGAAGCCGTCCGGCAGGATGTCCTGCGCCAGCGCCTCCATGCGCGCCAGCGCCTCGCCGGTGGACGTGCCGGCCATCGCGGCGCCCTGGACCTCGGCGGCGGGATAGAGGTTGTAGCGCGGCACCCGGTAAGGCCCGGTGCGATCGCCGAAGCTCGCGACGGAGCTCAGCGGCACCATGCCGCCGCCGGCGCTGCGCGTCTTCAGCTCGCCGACGTCGCGCAGGTCCTGCCGGAAGGCGCCGTCGGCCTGCATGCGCACCTGGAAGACCCGGCCGAGATAGTTGAAGTCGTTGATGTAGGCCGAGCCAAGATAGGCCTCGAGGGTCTCGAACACGCGCTCGGGCGTGACGCCCAGCATCTCCGCCCGCACCAGGTCGATGTCGGCGTAGATCTTCGGCGTGCGGGTGTTGAACACCGAGAAGACGCCCGCGAGGCCCGGCTGCTGGCTGGCCGCCGCGACGATCTCCTGGACGACCGCGTCGAGCGCCGCGGGGCCGCGCGCGCGGCGGTCCTCGACCATCATCTTGAAGCCGCCGCCGGTGCCGA
>DASUGG010000275.1:0-8470 GCA_036274135.1 Geminicoccaceae bacterium | reverse complement strand
CTCGGAAACCCAGGCGCCGATCCCGATGATCCTGGCCGCCGGCGCCGTGCACAGCCACCTGGTGCGGCAGGGCCTGCGCAGCTTCAGCTCGATCACCGTGCGCTCGGGCGAATGCCTGGATGTGCACTACGTCGCGGTGCTGATCGGCGTCGGCGCGACCGCGGTCAATCCTTATCTCGCCGAGGCGGCGATCGCCGACCGGCACGCCCGCGGCCTGCTGCCGGGCCTGACGCTGGACGAGTGCCTGGCGCGCTACAAGGAGGCGGTGAACCAGGGCCTGCTGAAGATCATGTCCAAGATGGGCATCTCGATCATCAGCAGCTATCGCGGCGGCTACAACTTCGAGGCCGTCGGCCTGTCCCGCTCGCTCTGCGCCGAGTACTTCCCGGGGCTGCTGACGCGGATCTCGGGCATCGGCCACGCCGGCATCCAGAACAAGGTGCTGGACCTGCACCGGCGCGCCCATGCCGGCGACAACCCGCCGCTGCAGATCGGCGGGCTCTACCGCTATCGCTGGGGCGGCGAGCGGCACGCGCTGGAGGGTCCCGCGATCCACCAGCTCCAGCACGCGGTCGCGAGCGACTCCTATGCCGCCTACAAGAAGTATGCCGAGATCGTGTACCACAACGAGCCGGTGGCCCTGCGCGACTTGCTCGACTTCGATCCGAAGGGCGCGCCGATCTCGATCGACGAGGTCGAGTCGATCACCGAGATCCGCAAGCGGTTCGTCACGCCCGGCATGTCGCTCGGCGCGCTCGGCCCCGAGGCGCACGAGACCCTGACCATCGCCATGAACCGGATCGGTGCCAAGTCGGACAGCGGCGAGGGCGGCGAGGGCAAGGAGCGCTTCACGCCGCGCGCCAACGGCGACAACGCCAACTCGCCGATCAAGCAGGTGGCATCCGGCCGCTTCGGTGTCACGGCCGAGTACCTGAACGCCTGCCGCGAGCTCGAGATCAAGATCGCGCAGGGCGCCAAGCCCGGCGAGGGCGGCCAGCTGCCGGGCTTCAAGGTGACCGTCGAGATCGCCAGGCTGCGGCACGCGACGCCCGGCGTGACGCTGATCTCGCCACCGCCGCATCACGACATCTATTCGATCGAGGACCTCGCCCAGCTGATCTACGACCTCAAGCAGATCAACCCGGACGCCAAGGTCTGCGTCAAGCTGGTCTCGGAGGCGGGGATCGGCACGATCGCGGCCGGCGTCGCCAAGGCCAAGGCCGACGTGATCCTGGTTTCGGGCCATTCCGGCGGCACCGGCGCCAGCCCGCAGACCTCGATCAAGTATGCCGGCACCCCATGGGAGATGGGCCTGTCCGAGGTCAACCAGGTGCTGACCCTGAACCGTCTGCGCCATCGCGTCGTGCTGCGCACCGACGGCGGCATCAAGACCGGCCGCGACGTGGTGATCGCGGCGATGCTCGGCGCCGAGGAGTACGGCGTCGGCACGGCGGCGCTGGTCGCGATGGGCTGCATCCTGGTGCGCCAGTGCCATTCCAACACCTGCCCGGTCGGCGTCTGCACGCAGCGGCCGGAGCTGCGCGAGAAGTTCGAGGGCACGCCCGACAAGGTGGTCAACCTGTTCAGCTTCATCGCCGAGGAGGTGCGCGAGATCCTGGCGTCGCTGGGCCTGCGCTCGCTGACCGAGGCGATCGGGCGGACCGACCTCCTGCACCAGATCTCGCGCGGCAGCGCCGATCTCGACGACCTCGACCTCAACCCGATCCTGGCGCAGGTCGACGCCGGCGGGCATCCGCGCTTCTGCGCGATCGAGGGCCGCAACGAGGTGCCGGACACGCTCGACGCGCGCATGATCCAGGATGCGAAGGCGGCGCTGCTCGAGGGCGAGAAGATGCAGCTCGCCTACAATGTGCGCAACGTCCACCGCGCGGTCGGCACGCGGCTGTCGGCGCACATCACGCGGCGCTACGGCATGGACCATTTGCCGCCGGGCCAGATCACGGTGCGGCTGCGCGGCTCGGCCGGCCAGTCGCTCGGCGCGTTCGCGGTGCGCGGCCTGCGGCTGGAGGTGTTCGGCGACGCCAACGACTATGTCGGCAAGGGGCTCTCGGGCGGCACCATCGTGGTGCGGCCGCTGGTGTCGAGCACGATCGTCGCGAGCGAGAACGTGATCATCGGCAACACCTGCCTCTACGGCGCCACCGCCGGCAGGCTGTTCGCCGCCGGCCGCGCCGGCGAGCGCTTCGCGGTGCGCAACTCGGGCGCGGTGACGGTGGTCGAGGGCTGCGGCGATAACGGCTGCGAGTACATGACCGGCGGCACCGCCGTGATCCTCGGCCCGATCGGCGACAACTTCGCCGCCGGCATGAGCGGCGGCATGGCCTACATCTACGATTCCGAGGAGCAGGCGCCGCTACGGATCAACGGCGAGATGGTGATCCACCAGCGGATCGAAGTCGAGGACTACGCCGATCAGCTGAAGGCGCTGCTGACCTTGCACGCGAAGAGCACGCAGAGCCGCTTCGCCGAGGCGATCCTCGCCGATTTCAGCCACGAGATCGGGCATTTCTGGCAGATCGTGCCGAAGGAGATGCTGGACAAGCTCGAGATCGGGGTGACCCGGGCGGCGGCGGCGCTGACTGCCTGAGCCGCCGCGCCGGCCGGCGCGACGTCGGCAGGCGGGAGGATCCCCGCCTGCCACGATGATTCCGTGAGATGCGCTAGACGATCGGCGCGGCCGCCGGTGCGGTCGCCAGCTCAGTGGCGGCGGGCGGGCTCACCGAGCCTTGTTGCTGCTGCTGGTCGCCTTCGGGTACCGACTCGCCGCAAGCGCCGAGCAACAGGACCAGGCCCGCGCCGAGTCCGGCAAGCCGAAGCCCGGGCCGGACGGCCCGGTACGATGACCTGTTCATTGCCAGTCTTCCCCCTTTCCTGTGTCCCCCCACCCGGTAAGCCGGCAGGGGACGGCAAGGATTCCTCCGTGCTGGCGCTCGGCAAAAAAAGAGGCCGGCGCACCCGGTCTTCTGGGGCGATGCGCCGGCCCATTCGATTCAGGCGATGCCTCGATCAGCCTCATGTGGCAGACCGCAAGCGCGTCCTCATCACCTTCGGTCTACCCACGGGCACTCCTGCTCGTGGAGCGCCTCCACCTGAATCCCATCACCGCTGTGGGGCTGCGACACGACGAGCGCCAGATCGATCGCATTGGCCTTCACAGCGCAGGACCATCCGGGCACCAGACCGGCAACCTCAGGGGTCGGCCGGCCGGCTTGCTGAGCATCCCAACTCCCCACGGGTGGTGGGTGGATCAAGCCTGGCCCTGCCCCGGGACAGTCAACCACGCTAACACGAGCTTTGCCGGTTTATTCCGCCCGATCGTCGACAACCTCAGGATAACGTCAGCGCTCGCCGGCCGCCCTCCGCAAGGGCCGCGGAGTCCGGCTCTCTCCCAGCGACCCCACAAGACGCTCGGCGGCCGCCAGACGGCGGCGCAGACGCGCGCCGGCGCCCTCGGGACGGCGCAGCCAGTCGCGCAGGGTGGCGAGGAAGATCAGCGTCAAGCCGACCTCCGCCAGCTGGCGCCGTCGCCCCGTGCTGGCGATCCGCGCCGCGTCGAGAACGTCGTGCATCAGGCGGGAGAGATCGAAGACCAGCGGCAGCCAGTGATGCGGGTGGCTCGGGTAGAGCTTGACCCGCAGCATCTGCACGGTCACCGCATGGTGCGGCCGCAGCGCATCGAACCAGGTCGTCAGCGCCGCGTGCAGGCGCTCCGGCGGCCGGCCGGCCAGCCTTTCCGGCGGCAGGCGCAGCAGCGCCTCGCGGGCACGCGCGAACCAGGCATTGGCGACCGCATCGAGATCGCGGAACTGGCGGCCGATCTCGTCGAGCCCGACGCCGAGGCGCTCCGCCACCAGATAGAGGCGGACGTTCTCCCAGCCGCTCTCCTCCGCCAGCGCCATCGCGGCGTCGACGATCCGGTCGGCGCCGACCTGCGCCCTCGGGGTCCGGCCGCTCACTCGAACAGCTCCTTGCGCAGCTGCTTCAGGCTCGGCAGCTCGTCCTGCGCGAACGGCAGGGGCCGGCAGAGTTGCATCGCGCCGAGGCCGAGCCGCGCCGCGAGGACGCCGTTGACGACGCCCTGGCCGGCCCTGGTCGAGAGGAACGACAGCAGCGATGCGCCGAGCGTCTCGACCGCGGCATCGCTCACCAACTCGCCGACCCCGGCGGCGACCACATTGCGCAGGGTGCGGCGCAGCAGCGCCGTCGTCGCCGCCGTGCCCGGCCGCACACCGTAGATCCGCGCGATCCCCCGCAGCATCGCGAGCGTGCGACCGAGCACGATGAGGCCGTCGAGCACGCCGAGCGGGCTCAGCGCCGTCAGCGCGCCGATGTCGCGCGCGGCGGCCTTGACCAGACCGTAGGCGCGCTTGTCGAGCAGTGTCAGGACCGAGGCCGCGAACAGCCGCACGCGCTCGCCGTCGTTCAGCGCGTCGCTCGCATGTCCGTGGAAGCGCTCGATCGCGGCGCGCATCTCGACGCGGTCGCGATAGACGTCCTCGACTTCGTCGAGCAGCGCGTCGGCGCGGCCGTGCACCTGCGAGGTCAGAAGCTGGGCGCCGGCGGTGCGCAGTTCGCCGAGCGCCCGCAGGCGGCGCAGGCTCGCGATCTCGCTGACGCCGAGGCCCAGCGCGCCGACGGCGGCGAGCGCCAGCAGCAGGCTGAACGCGCCACCCAGCAGGTCCGATCGCTCGAACAGGGCGGTGACGAAGTCGTAGGCCTCGAGGCCGAGCAGCGCCGCCAGGAAGCCGGTGCCGCCGAGCAGCAGCAGGCGCCGCCAGGTGCGCCGCGGCGAACGACCGGGTGGCGGCTCGGGCACGATCACCGGCAGCGTCGCGTCGGGCTCGACCACCGCGATGCGCCCGGGCTCGACCTGCCGCGGGTCGAGCTCGAACGGCGCGACCGGCCGCCCGGCGCTCATCGCAGGCGATCGCCCAGCAGCACCTCGAGCGCCTGGTCGAGGCGGATGTGCTGCGGCTTGTCGGCGCCCTGCAGCACAAGGCGGCGCGGCGCGAAGTCGCGAAACCGGAAGCGGTCGGCCCTCCAGTCGTCGTCGGCCGGCAACTCGGGCGGGATCTCGCCGGGGAACAGCACCGTCTCGCGGTTCTCGCCTTTGAGGACGCCGCGCACGCAGGACAGCGTCTGGCCATGATGCTGGGTGCGCACGACATCGGTCGAGCGCAGCGCCGCAAGCGCGACGAAGGCCGGCTTGATGCCCTCGAACCTGGCGTTGCCGGCCGCCTCGCTCACCATCCGCTCGAGCAGCAGGCGGAGATTGTGGTGCTGGTTGGGGGCGACGTGGTCGGCCTTGCTGGCCGCGAACAGCAGCACCTCGATGCGCGGCCGGAACAGCCGCGCCAAGAGGCTGCTCGACCCGTAACGGAAGCTGCGCAGCACCGTGGCGAGCGTCGCCTCGACGTCGTCGAAGCAGGCGCGGCCGCGATTGAGGGCGCCGAGCACGTCGACCAGCACGATCTGGCGGTCGAAGCGGCTGAAGTGGTCGCGATAGAAGCTGCGCACGACGACATCACGGTAGCGCTCGTAGCGCGCCGCCATCAGCGCGCCCAGGCTCTCGCGCGCGCCCCATGGGCCGCTTCTCGCCGGGTCGTGGGCAGGCAGCGGGCAGAACTGCAGGAGCTCGCTGCCGGCGAGATCGCCCGGCATGGTGAAGCGCCCCGGCTGCACCTGGCTGAGCCCGGCGTCTGCCTGGCAGCGCTCGAGATAGCGGGTGTAGAGCGCCGCGGCGCGCGCCGCCTGCTGCGGATCGGCCGGCGCCGCCGGATCGAGCTCCGCGAGAAAAGTCCGCCAGTCGGCCGCGAGCGGCGCGCGCGGCGGCCGCTCGGCCGCGGCCAGCGTCTGCGCCGACCATTCGCCGTAGCTCTGCTCGAGCAGCGGCAGGTCGAGCAGCCACTCGCCCGGATAGTCGATGATCTCGAGGTTCAGGGTGCGGTGCTCGGCAAGCCGGCGGCGCAGTGCGCCCTTGGCGACGAAGCGCAGCCGCAGGCGCAGCGCGCTCAGCTGGTCGGTCGGCGCCGGCCAGGAGGGCGCGGCGGCGGCGAGCGCCGCCCTGGCCTCGGCGAACGGGAAGGCGGGCGGATCGCCCGGGCGTGGCGGCGACAGCTTCGCCCCGAGCAGACGCTCCTCCTGCACCGCCGCGAGGAACGGCAGCTCCCGGCCCAGCAGCAGATGATGCGTGATCGCCGTGATGAACACGGTCTTGCCGCCGCCGCGCAGCCCCGTCACCGCGAGCCGCAGGGTCCGGTCGAGGGCGAGATTGGCGAGGTCCTGGGCGCGGCGCTGCAGGGCGGCCGGCGAGGCGAGGCTCGCGAGCCCGCCGAGCCCCGCAAGGTCGCTCAGCCCGGATCTCGCGGACCGGATCGCCATCGCCGCGCCGCTACCAGTGGCCGGCAAGGATGGCCGCGAAGACCAGGAGACCCAGCGCCCGATTGCTGCGAAAGCGCAGCAGGCAGTTGACGGGATCGTCGATGTCGAGCGTGCGGATCTGCCAGGCGAGATGCAGCGCCGCCGGAACGAGGGCGGGATAGAACCACGGGCTTGCGCCGCGGAGCGCGCCCGCCAGCGCCAGCAGCGCCAGGGCGATGCCGTAGAACGCCCAAAGCCACGGCACGGTCGCGGCGCCCAGCCGGCGGGCGCTCGATCTGATGCCCACCAGCGCGTCGTCGAGCTTGTCCTGATGCGCGTAGATCGTGTCGTAGCCGAGCGTCCAGAAGAAGCCCGCGGCGTAGAGCACGAGTGCCGGCGCCGCGAGGCCGCCGGTGACCGCGCTCCAGCCCACCAGCGCGCCCCAGTTGAAGGTCAGGCCGAGGCAGGCCTGCGGCCACCAGGTGATCCGCTTCATCCACGGATAGACCAGCACCAGCGGCATGACCGTGAGCGCCAGGCCGATCGTGAAGGCGTTGAGCTGGACCAGCACGAGCACGCCGACCAGCAGCTGCAGGGCGAGGAAGACCAGGGCCTGGCCGACGCTCAACCGGCCGCTCGCCAGCGGCCGGTTGCGGGTGCGCTCGACCCTGGCGTCGAGCTCGCGATCGGTCAGGTCGTTGATCACGCAGCCGGCGCCGCGCATCGCGACCGCGCCGATCGCGAACAGCGCGAGCCGCCACGGGTCGGGCCAGGGCGCCGCGAGCGCCATGCCCCACCAGCAGGGCCAGAGCAGCAGCCAGCTGCCGATCGGGCGATCCCAGCGGGCGAGCACGCCGTACGGGCGCAGCCCGAGCGGCAGCCAGTCGAGCCAGCTTGCTTGCCGGTCGGCGACGTGCGGCGTGTCGACGGCTTGCCTCGCCATGGCCATCGTTCTAGCGTTCGCCCCTCTCCAGAACAAGCGAGCCCCGATGATCAGCACTGCCAGGCCGCGCATCCGCCTGTATGTCGACCTGTCCCTCGGACCCGAGGTGGTGCTCGAGCCGAGCTCGGCGCAATGCCACCATCTGCTGATCGTGATGCGCCAGCGGGCGGGCGACCCGATCGCGCTGTTCAACGGTCGCGACGGTGAGTGGCTGGCGAACGTCGAGGCCGTGCAGCGCCGCCACTGCCGGCTGGCCGTGCGCCAGCTGCTGCGGCGCCAGGAGCCCGAGCCGGGGCCGGCGCTGCTGTTCGGGCCCCTGCGGCGCACGCGTCAGGAGTTCCTGGTCGAGAAGGCCACCGAGCTCGGCGCCGCGAGCCTCGAGCCGGTCGTGACGCAGCGGTCGATCGCGGACCGGGTGAACCTAGCGCGGCTCGCCAGCATCGCGATCGAGGCGGCCGAACAGTGCGGCCGGATCACCGTGCCGGCGCTCGCGCCGGTTCGGCCGCTCGCCGAGCGCCTGAAGGGCTGGCCGGCCGGCCGCCGGCTGTACCATGCCGACGAGACCGGCGGCGGCCTGCCCATTGCCGGCGCGCTGCGCACCCACGGTCCGGGCGATCTGCTGGTCGGGCCGGCCGGCGGGTTCGACCCGGCCGAAATCGCCGCGCTGCAGGCCTGCGCCGCCGTGGTGCCGATCAGCCTCGGCCCGCGCACGCTGCGCGCCGAGACCGCGGCCCTCGCGGCGCTCGCCTGCTGGCAGGCGCTGTGCGGCCCGGCGCTCGCCGCCGGCGCCGAAGGTCAGCCCGCCGCGGCGCGATAGCGCACCTGCCGGTCGGCGCGGTCGTCGCCCGGCTGCCATACATGCGTGCGGTCGCGGCCGGCGGCCTTGGCGCAGTAGAGCGCCATATCGGCCGCCCGATGCAGCGCCTCCGCGGTCGTCGCATGCTCCGGGTAGAGCGCGATGCCGATGCTGACGGTCACCTTCATCTCGTGCCCGTCGGCACTCAGCGGCAGCTCGAAAGCGGCGAGCAGCCGGTCGGCCAGATGGATGGCGCCGCCTGGGGTGAGCGCGGTCTGGACGATCGCGAACTCGTCGCCGCCAAGCCGCGCCAGCGTGTCCGACTGCCGCAGGCACGCCTGCATGCGCTG
>DASUGG010000274.1:0-3141 GCA_036274135.1 Geminicoccaceae bacterium | reverse complement strand
CCGACATCGTGCGTGACGAAGACGATCTTGCTGCCGCCGTCGTGGGCGGCCTGGATCAGCTGCTCGATCGCGAGCGTCGAGGCGGGGTCGAGATTGGCGGTCGGCTCGTCGAGCAGCAGGACGTCGGGGCCGAGGCTCAGCGCGCGCGCCATGGCCAGGCGCTGCTGCTCGCCGCCGGACAGCAGCCGGGCGGGCGTGCGCGCCAGCGCGCCGAGACCGGCCGCCGCGAGCATCTCGTGCGCCCGGGCCTGGCGCTCGCGGTGCGGCATGCCGCGCGCCCGCAGCGCGTGCGTGACGTTGGCCAGCGCCGAGCGGCGCAGCAGCACGGGCCGCTGGAAGACCATCGCCTGGCGTAGGCGGATGGCCCGGTCGGCCGGCCGCCCGCCCCAGAGGATCTCGCCCGCGCTCGGCGGCAGCAGGCCGTGCAGCAGCCGCAGCATCAGGCTCTTGCCGGCGCCGTTGGGCCCCATGACGACCGTGCGCATGCCCGGGCGCAGGGTCAGATCGAGGCCATCGATCAGGCGCCGGCCGCCGGCCTCGAACACCAGGCCGCGCGCCTCGACCGGCAGGATCGGCACAGCCCCGGCCGCGTCCCCCAGTTCCTCGTAGAGCAGCGCCCGCTCAAGCATAGGCCGAGCGCGCCGCGGTGCCGCGCAGCGCCATCACGGCGCCGTTGATGCTCAGCGCCAGGGCGATCAGCACCATCCCGAGCGCCAGGGCGAGCGCGAGGTCGCCCTTGCTGGTCTCGAGCGCGATCGTCGTGGTCATGACACGGGTGACGTGGTTGATGTTACCGCCGACGACGATCACAGCGCCGACCTCGGCGACGGCGCGCCCGAAGCCGGCGAGCGCGACGGTGAGCAGGCTGTGGCGGGCGTCCCAGAGCAGCGTCGCGATCGTCGAGCGCAGCCCGAGACCGAGCGAGCGCAGCTGCTCATCGTACTCGGCGTACAGGTCCTCGATCACCTGCCGCGCCAGGGCCGCGACGATCGGCGTCACGAGCACGGTCTGGGCGATGATCATCGCCGTCGGCGTGTAGAGCAGTTGCAGCACGCCGAGCGGCCCGGCGCGCGACAGGGCGAGATAGACCAACAGGCCGACCACCACCGGCGGCAGCCCCATCAGCGCGTTCAGCAGCACCAAGAGGGGCTGGCGGCCGGGGAAGCGCAGCACCGCGAGCGCGCCGCCGAGCGGCAGGCCGATGGCGCAGGCGAGCAGCACGGCGCTCAGGCTGACGCGCAGCGACAATCCGACGATCTCGAGAAAGTCGCGATCGGCATCCGCGATCAGGCTGACGGCCAGCCCGAAGGCGGCTGCGAAATCCTGCATGATCTCCCCCGCCCTTACCCGTCGATAGCCATGCGCTAGAACGCATTGCGTGTCGAGTCCCGCGCATGATCCGTAGAAATATCATGAGAACGCACCTGAATGCCGTCGTCAGTCAGGAGCGGGGGCCGCTGGCCTGCTGCGTAGGCATGTCGATCCAGAGATCGCCGGCGGGCTGCGATGGCGCGGCGTGGGAGCCTTGCCTGTCGGCGCAAAGGTGGGCAAAGTGCCCGGCTAGGGGGCGTTCCATCTCGTGCGCAGGGAGGAAGATCGAATGCGGCTTGGTCTCTTCATGATGCCGTTGCACCCGCCGACCCGCGACTACCACGCGATGCTCGAGGAGGACTTCGAGGCGGTGCTGCACGCCGACGCCCTGGGCTTCGACGACGTCTGGATCGGCGAGCATTTCAGCTCGATGACCGAGCCCATCACCTCGCCCCTGATGTTTCTCGCCAAGGCGATCCCGCTGACCAGGCGGGTGCGCCTTTGCACCGGCGTGCTCAACCTGCCGCAGCAGCATCCGGCGGTCGTCGCGGGCTTCGCGGCGATGTTCGACCACCTGTCGAACGGCCGCTTCGTCATGGGCATCGGCCCGGGCGGCCTGCCGTCGGACTTCGAGCTGTTCCACCTCAACGACGCCATGGCGCGCGGCCGCATGACGCTCGAGTCAATCGAGACCATCCTGAAGATCTGGAGCAGCGAGCCGCCCTATCACATCGACGGCGAGTTCTGGCGCATCCACCAGGATGAATGGCACTGGCAGGAGCTCGGCCTCGGCCACATGCCCAAGCCCTACCAGCAGCCGCATCCGCCGATTGCCGTCGCCGGGATGAGCCCCTACCCGTTCTTCGTCAAGGAGGCGGCGCGGCGCGGCTGGATGGCGATCAGCGCCAACTTCATCCCGGCGGCGAGCGTCGCGACCCACTGGCAGCGCTTCTGCGAGGGCTGCGCCGAGGCGGGCGTCGCGCCCGACGGCGGCCGCTGGCATGTCGGCCGCACCATCGTGGTGACGGAGACCGACGCCGAGGCCAAGGCCTATCTCGCCCGGCCGGACTGCGCCGTGCGCTACTACTTCTACTATCTCAGCTCGCTGATGAAGAGGGCGGGCTTCGCGCAGGTCATGAAGGGCGTCGAGAAGTTCGACGACGCGCAGCTGACCGTCGACTGGGCGATCGACAACATCGTGATCGCCGGCAGCCCGACGACGGTGGCCGAGAAGCTGCTGCAGGTGCGCGAGCAGATCGGCCCGTTCGGCACGATCGTGCTGACCGGCCTCGACTGGGACGACAAGGCCTTATGGAAGCGCTCGATGGAGCTGATGGCCAACGAGGTCATGCCGAAGCTGCGGGCCGCGAGCGGCACCGCGATCGCCGCGAAGTAGCCCCGCTCCGGCAGGACCGGCCCCGCCCGCTGCGGCCGGCTCGACGCCGCCGGCTGCCGCGACGGGTGGCCGGGCTCAGTTGGTCATCGCGACCGCGACCATCCAGGCCAGCGCGACGGCGAGCGTCAGCACGACGTTGCGCAGGATGTGCCGCCGGCCCGCCCGCTCCGTCTCCATCGCCTGCCTCATCCTACCGCCCTCCGATTCGCCGATCGGGCGACGCTAGGGGCGCGGGACGACGCCGTCTGTGACCGCGATCACAATGGCGGCACGTCGCCCGCTCCCGGCGCGCCGGCCGGCGTCGAGCGCTACGGCGTCAGCAGGAAAGAGCCCTGCGGCGTGGCGTTGGAAACGCCGGCACCCTCGCCGATGAAGGCGATGACCGGGAAGCGGTCCGGCTGCGGCAGGCGGCCGCGCTCGGGCTGCAGGGCGCC
>DASUGG010000273.1:0-5725 GCA_036274135.1 Geminicoccaceae bacterium | reverse complement strand
GACAGCTGACCCTGGTATCGGCGGATCGGACGCAGGAGCTGCTGTTCAGCTCGGACTGAGCGACTGGCGGCGTACTCCTGACCTGCCGCGGCTCGGCACGCTGTCCGCCGGGCGGTCCAGGCGTGAGATCGTCCATCTCGGCCAGCGAGGCTTCGCCGCCGGGCAGATAGACCGGCGCGCGCGCCCGCCATCCGGCCATGTCCTCGGCGCCGAGCGGCCGACAGATCAGGATCGTCGGGGCGCGGGGCAACGGGACCGAGGGGACGTAGGGCGCAGCGGCACTTGCCTAGAGAGGCCGCGATCACCACAAGACAGCATGGCCGCCAAGCTTCGCGAAGGACTCATGCTGCGCGCCGCGACCGCCGTTCGCTGATGACCGATCCCGCCGGCCCGCCCGGGCTCCGGAGCGCGCTCGTCCGGCTGCTGCCGCATCTCTGGCCCGAGGATGCGCGGGAGCTGCGCGTCCGCGTCGTGCTGGCGTTCGTCTTCCTGCTGCTCGCCAAGCTGATCAACGTCGCCGTGCCGTTCTTCTACAAGGCGGTCGTCGACCAGCTGACCCCGGGCGAGGCCGGCCTGATCGCGCTGCCGCTCGCGGCGCTGCTCGCCTATGGCGGCGCGCGCTTCGGCGCCGCGCTGTTCGAGGAGGCGCGCGACGCGATTTTCGCCAAGGTGGCGGAGCGCGCCGGCCGCAAGGTCTCGCTGTCGGTCTTCCAGCACCTCTTCACGATGTCGCTGCGCTACCACCTCGAGCGGCGCACCGGCGAGCTGGCGCGCGCCATCGACCGCGGCGTCAAGGCGGTGAGCTTCATGCTCGGCACGATCCTGTTCAGCGTCGTGCCGATCCTGCTCGAGTTCGCCCTGGTGATCGGTATCCTGCTCGCCCGTTACGAATGGCCGTTCGCGCTGATCGTCTTCGTGACGATCTCGATCTACGCCGTCTTCACGATCGTCGCGACCGAGTGGCGGACCAAGTTCCGCCGCATCATGAACGAGCACGACAACGCGGTGAGCGCCCAGGCGGTCGACAGCCTGCTCAACTACGAGACGGTCAAGACCTTCACCAACGAGGGCTATGAGGGCGAGCGCTTCGACCGCACGCTCGCCGCCTACGAGCGCGCCGCGGCGAAGTCGGATGTGACGCTCGCGGTGCTGAACTTCGGCCAGGGCGCGATCATCGCGGTCGGCATCACGATCATCATGATCGTCGCGGCGCAGGGCGTGGTGGCGGGCAGGCTGACGATCGGTGACCTGGTGCTGGTCAACGCCTTTCTGCTGCAGCTCTACCAGCCGCTCAACGCGCTGGGCTTCGTCTACCGTCAGCTCAAGCAGTCGATCGCCGATCTGGAGCATCTCGCCGGCCTGCTGGCGCTGCGCCCCGAGGTCGCCGACCGGCCGGGCGCGCCCGACCTCGCGCTCGCAGGCGGGGCGGTGCGCTTTGCCGGCGTGGGCTTCGGCTACGATGCGCGCCGGCCGGTGCTGCACGATCTGAGCTTCGCGATCCCGGCGGGCCATACGCTGGCCGTGGTCGGCAGTTCCGGTGCCGGCAAGTCGACGCTGGTGCGGCTGCTGTTCCGCTTCTACGACGTCGACGAGGGCGCGATCACGATCGACGGCCAGGACCTGCGCGACGTGACCCAGGCGAGCCTGCGCGCCGCGATCGGCCTCGTGCCGCAGGACACGGTGCTGTTCAACGACACGATCGGCGCCAACATCGCCTACGGCCGGCCGGGCGCTCCGCAGGCGGCGATCGAGGCCGCGGCACGCGCCGCCCAGATCCACGATTTCGTCGCGACCCTGCCCGCGGGCTACGACACGATGGTCGGCGAGCGCGGCCTGAAGCTTTCCGGCGGCGAGAAGCAGCGGGTCGCGATCGCCCGGATGGTGCTGAAGGACCCGCCGATCCTAGTCTTCGACGAGGCCACGTCGGCGCTCGACAGCCGCACCGAGCGCATGATCCAGGCGGCGCTGCGCCGCCTGTCGTCCGGCCGCACCACGCTGATCATCGCGCACCGCCTGTCGACCGTCGTCGAGGCCGACCAGATCCTCGTGCTCGAGCATGGCCGCGTCGTCGAGCAGGGCCGCCACCGGCAGCTCGTGGCGCAAGGCGGCGCCTACGCCCAGATGTGGGCGCGGCAGCAGGCTATGCCGGCCGCCTGAGCCGCCGCGAGGGCGGCGCGTGGCGCGCGGCGTCGATGCCGCGCGTTTCGTCTCTCTTAACACTCATCGGTAGAATGGCCATCTGTTTTTGTGACCTCTGCGGGTGGCGAACCGGCGGCATCGATACCATCTATGCTGCACGCAAGGCGGCGGCGACCGTCGCGGGGCCAGGGCGGCGCCGGGCAGGGCGATGTTTGAAGCGGTAAGGTGATGTTGAAGCGGTAGGAGCAACGCATGACCAAGGTGGCCAGCTTCGAGATCCACTACAGGCAGTATCTCGACGCCGCAGGTACCGCCGTCGCCGAGCTGCCGGCGTTCGCGCGCGACCCGAAGGCGCTGATCCCGCTCTACCGGGCGATGGTGCTGACCCGTCGCTTCGACGCGAAGGCAGTGGCGCTGCAGCGTACCGGCCGGCTCGGCACCTTCGCGTCCTCGCTCGGTCAGGAGGCGGTCACGGTCGGGCTCGCCGCGGCGATGCGGCCGGAGGACGTGCTGCTGCCGACCTACCGCGAGGCCGGCGCGCAGCTGTGGCGCGGCGTGCGCATGGAGGAGCTGCTGCTGTACTGGGGCGGCGACGAGCGCGGCAGTGATTTCCAGGGGCCGCGCGCCGACTTTCCGATCTGCGTGCCGATCGCCAGCCAGTGCCTGCATGCGGTCGGCGTCGCCTACGCCAAGAAGCTCAAGCGCGAGCCCGGCGTCGCGGTCTGCGTCTGCGGCGACGGCGCGACCTCGAACGGCGCCTTCTACGAGGCGATCAACTATGCCGGCGTCTGGCGGGTGCCGGCGCTGTTCGTGGTCAACAACAACCAATGGGCGATCTCGATGCCGCGCGCGGCGCAGACGGCGGCCGGCACGCTCGCGCAGAAGGCGATCGCCGCCGGCATTCCGGGCGTCCAGGTCGACGGCAACGACGTGATCGCGGTGCGCGACGCGGTCGAGCAGGGCTTGGCGCGGGCGCGCGGCGGCGAGGGCGCCAGCGTGATCGAGGCCCTGACCTACCGCATGACCGACCACACCACGGCCGACGACGCCAGCCGCTATCGCGATGCCGAGGAGGTCAGCGGCCAGTGGGCGAAGGACCCGATCGCCCGCCTGCGCCAGCATCTCGCCGCCGCCGGCGCCTGGAGCAAGGACCAGGAAGAGCGGTTGATCGAGACGATCAGCGGCGAGATCGACGCCGCGGTGGAGCGCTATCTGGCGACGCCGCCGATGCCGCCGGAGGCGATGTTCGATCATCTCTATGCGGTGCTGCCGGCGGCCTATACCGAGCAGCAGATCGCCGCCAGCCGGGGAGGCGACCATGCCTGAGACCACCCTGATCGGCGGCGTCAACATGGCGCTCGCCCGGGCGCTGAGCGAGGACGAGCGCGTCGTCGTGCTGGGCGAGGACGTCGGCGCCAATGGCGGCGTGTTCCGCGCCACCCAGGGCCTGCTCGAGCGGTTCGGCCCGGAACGGGTGATCGACGCGCCGCTCGCCGAGCTCGCGATCGGCGGGATCTCGGTCGGCATGGCCGCCGCCGGCCTGCGGCCGGTCGCCGAGATCCAGTTCATGGGCTTCATCTATCCGGCGATCGACCAGATCGTGAACCACGCCACGCGCCTGCGCAACCGCACGCGCGGCCGCCTGTCCTGCCCGATGGTGCTGCGCGCGCCGTTCGGCGCCGGCATCCACGCGCCCGAGCATCACTGCGAGAGCACCGAGGCGATGTTCGCGCACATCCCGGGGCTGCGCGTCGTGGTGCCGTCGTCGCCGCAGCGCGCCTACGGCCTGCTGCTCGCCGCGATCAGGGACCCGGATCCGGTGATCTTCCTCGAGCCGACGCGGATCTATCGCGCCGTCAAGCAGCAGGTCGAGGACGATGGCGCCGCCATGTCGCTCGACGACTGCTTCGTGCTGCGCGAGGGCAGCGACATCACGCTGGTGACGTGGGGCGCCATGGTCAAGGAGACGCTGGCCGCCGCCGATCGGCTGCGCGCCGAGCACGTCTCGGCCGAGGTGATCGACGTCGCGACCCTCAAGCCGCTGGATTTCGAAACGATCCTCGGCTCGGTGGAGAAGACCGGGCGTTGCGTGATCGTGCACGAGGCCGTTCTGACGGGCGGCTTCGGCGGCGAGATCGCGGCGCGGCTGGCGGAGAGGGGCCTGCTGTCGCTGCAGGCGCCGGTCGAGCGCGTGACCGGCTACGACACGGTGGTGCCGCTGTTCCGCAACGAGTATCACTTTTTGCCGAGCGAGGCGCGCATCGTGGCGGCGGCGCGGCGCGCGCTGGCGTTCGCCTGAGCCTGCGGCGAAGAGGATCGACGCGATGAGGACGTTCAATCTGCCCGACCTCGGCGAAGGCCTGCAGGAGGCCGAGATCGTCAGCTGGCACGTCAACCCGGGCGATCGCGTGGTCGCCGACCAGCCGCTCGTGTCGGTCGAGACCGACAAGGCGGTGGTCGAGGTGCCCGCACCCTATGCCGGCCGGATCGCCGAGCTGTTCGGCGCCGAGGGCGACCTGGTCAAGGTCGGCGCGCCGCTGGTGTCGTTCGCGGAGGCGGCGCAGGCCGACAGCGGCACGGTGGTCGGCCAGATCGCGGCCGGCGAGGAGGTGACCGAGGAGGTCACCGGCGGCGAGCGCGCCGGCAGGACGGTAAGCGTGCGGGCGACCCCGGCGGTGCGCGCGCTGGCGCGGCGCAAGTGCGGCGACCTGGCGCTGGTCGCCGGCTCGGGCGCCGACGGCATGATCACCGCGGCCGACGTCGAGCGCGCCGCGGCGACTTTGTCCGAGGCCGGCCCGCTCGAGCCGCTGCGCGGTGTCCGCCGGGCGATGGCCTCGCGCATGGCGCACGCGCATGCCGAAGTCGTGCCGGCCACGGTCATCGACGACGCCGACGTGCACGCCTGGCGCGGCCGCGACGTCACCGTGCGGCTGGTCCGCGCCATCGTCGCCGGCTGCGCCCGCGAGCCGGCGCTGAACGCCTGGTACGAATCGCAGAGCGACGGCCGGCGGCTGCACCGCAAGATCGATCTCGGCATCGCCGTCGACACCGACGACGGGCTGTTCGTGCCGGTGCTGCGCGACGTCGCCAACCGCGACGCCGCCGACCTGCGGCGCGGCCTCGAGCGGATGAAGGCGGACATCGTGGCGCGCACGATCCCGCCGGAGGAACTGCGCGGCGCCACGATCACGCTGTCCAACTTCGGCTCGCTCGCCGGCCGCTACGCCGCGCCGGTGGTCGTGCCGCCGCAGGTCGCGATCCTGAGCACCGGCAAGATCACGCCGCGGCCGGTCGCCGTCGGCGACGAGGTCGTGGTGCGGCGGATCATGCCGCTCTCCTTGACTTTTGATCACCGGGTGGTGACCGGCGGCGAGGCGGCGCGCTTCCTCGCCGCCGTGATCGCGGATCTCGAGCTAGCCGACTGAGAGCTGCCGCCGGCGGCGTTCTAGTGGTTTGACGCCAACGTTTGGTGCCCACGGTTGACCTTAGCGATGATGCGGTCGGGGTCGGCGGTCCAGGTGAAGGGCTTGGGGCGCTGGTTGTGCTCGTCGAGGTAGCGGTTGATGGCGGCCTGGAGGTCGACCAG
>DASUGG010000272.1:0-12429 GCA_036274135.1 Geminicoccaceae bacterium | reverse complement strand
GAAGCCGAGCGATCAGATCAAGGTGATGCTCGAGCCGCACTGACCGCCGCCGCGAGGCGCGGGTGCGGGCTCTCGCGCGAGGTGGGACGGCCCTGACCGGGAAGGGCCGAACACCGGCATGGGCTGGCAGCAGGCCGCCGCGCGGCGGCGCGGCGTGGCAGCGGAAGGAGGCGGTGGCGAGGGCGGAGATACGGTTCCTGATCGCGCTGGCGCGCGCCTTCGGCGGCGCCCTGCTGTTTGCCCTGCCGCTGCTCATGACCATGGAGATGTGGGCGCTCGGCTCGACCATGCATCCCTTGCGGCTGGCGCTGTTCCTGGTCGCGATGTTCCCGCTGCTCGGCGGCCTCGCATACTACGCCGGCTTCGAGCAGAGCTTTTCCTGGCTCGACTTCGTGCTCAACGCCTGCGTCGCCTGGGCGGTGGCGTTCGTCGCGGCCGCGCTCGGGCTCGCGCTGCTGGCGGTGCTCGGGCCCGGCATGTCTACCGACGAGATCGTCGGCAGGATCGCTGTTCAGGCGGTTCCGGGCAGCATCGGCGCGATGCTCGCGCGCAGCCAGCTCGGCGCCCGCGAGGAGGAGCAGGAGGAGGAGCGGCGCCGCGACACTTACCAGGGCGAGCTGTTTCTCGCCTCGGTCGGGGCGCTGTTCATGGCGTTCAACGTGGCGCCGACCGACGAGGTCGTGCTGATCGCGCAGATGATGAACGCCTGGAACGCCGTCGCTCTGGTGCTGACGTCCCTGGCCATGATGCACGCCTTCGTCTACGCGGTGGAGTTTCGCGGTCAGGTCACGCGGGCAGCGGGGATCTCGCCGTGGAGCGAGTTCTTTCGTCTCACCGTGGTGGCCTATGCCCTGGCCCTGCTGATCTGCCTGTACGTGCTGTGGACGTTCGAGCGGGCCGCGGGCCTCGCGTATTCGGAGCTGCTGATCGAGGCGGTCGTGCTCGCTTTCCCGGCGGCGCTCGGCGCCGCCGCGGCGCGGCTGATCCTGTGATCACCGGGGCGGCGCGGCGGGTCCCGTGAGCCACGTCCAGCGCCCCGGCACGACCGGGCGGCCGATCCCGGTGACCGAGTGGATCGTCGCCGCGACCGGCGCCGTGCTCGTGGCCGGCACGATCGGTTATCTCGTCTATCTGGCGCTCAGCCGGGACGAGGGGCCGCCCGACCTGCGGATCACCGCCGCGGGGGTGGTCGAGCTGCCGGACGGCTGGCTGGTCAGGTTCCGCGCCGTCAACGCCGGCGCTCAGGCCGCCGTGCAGCTGCAGGTCGAAGGCGTGCTCGCGGGGCCGGACGGCGCGATCGAGACCGCCGAGGCGACGATCGACTATCTGCCGCCGCGCTCCGAGCGCGAAGGCGGCCTGATCTTCAGCCGCGACCCGCGCCGGCACGAGCTGCGCCTTCGCGCCGAGGGCTATGCCCTGCCCTAAGGTATGCTCGGCGCGCGGCAGGTGGCGGCCGCGGCGCTGCGGCCCGCGGACGCATGCCGGCGCGATTGCCAGCAGCGTCGCCGGCTGAGATGATGGGCCGCATCCGCCCCCATCGGACCAAGGTGCTCATGATCATCCTAAGCCCCGGGCCGGTCACCACCGGCGATGCGACCAAGGCCGCGATGCTGCGCGACTTCAGCCCGAACCAGCCCGAGCTTCTGGGGCTGACCGCCGAACTGCGCCGGCGCCTCGTCGAGATCGCCCATGGCGGCGAGGACTACAGCTGCGTGATGCTGCAGGGCGCCGGCAACACCGCCAACGAGGCGGTGCTCGGCACGCTGGTGCCGCGCGATCGCAGGGTGCTGGTGGTGGTCAACGGCCACTACGGCGCGCGCCTTGTGGACATCGCCCGGGCGATCGGCGTGCCGTGCACGGGCCTCGCGCTGTCGATCACCGAGCCGGTGCAGCCCGGGCAGGTCGAGGCCGCGCTCGCCGCCGACCCGTCGATCAGCCATCTCGCGGTCTGCCACGTCGACACCGGCGCCGGGCTGCTCAACCCGATCGAGCCGCTGGCGGAGCTCGCCCGCCGGCGGCATGTGGGGCTTCTCGTCGACGCGATCGCCTCGTTCGGCGGCCTGCCGCTCGATGCGCGAGCACTTGGCGCTGAGGCGATCGTGCTCTCGCCGAACAAGTGGCTGGAGGGCGTGCCCGGCATGGCGCTGACGCTGGTGCGCCGGACCGCCCTCGCGGCGGCGGCGGGCCGCAGCCACTCCTTCTGCCTCGACCTGTACCGCCAGTGGCGCAGCCACGAGGAGCACGGCGCCTGGCGCTTCACGCCGCCGACCCAGGCGATCGCGGCGCTGGCCGTGGCGCTGCGCCGGCATGCCGAGGAGGGCCGCGAGGCGCGCCTCGCGCGCGTCGGCGCCAACTGGCGCACGCTGGTCGACGGCATGCGGGCGCTGGGCTTCGCGACCGTGCTGCGCGACGAGGTCGCGGCGCCGGTGATCGCGACCTTCCATGCGCCGGCCGATCCGCGCTGGGATCGCGAGCGCTTCTTCGAGCTGATGCGCGCGCGCGGCTTCGTGATCTTCCGCGGCAGCCTGACGCCGTTCCCGAGCCTGCGCATCGGTTGCATGGGCGCGTTCGATCAGGCCACGATGCGCCAAGTAGTGGCTGCCGTCGAAGCCGCGCTCGCGGCGATGGGCGTCACGGACTGCCGGCCGGCCACGCGACCCGAGGCGGCATAGCCGCAGGCGCCCGGCGCGCCGCTCACAGCACCTGGGCGAGGCGGTCGGCGGCGCGCAGGGTGGCGCGCCTGTCGACGCCGGCGTAGCCCAGCAGCAGGCCGCGCGCGGCGGGTGGCCCCTGATAGTAGTAGGAGAGGGCGGGGGTCTCGACGCCAGCCTCGGCGGCGCGGCGCGCGATGGCGCGATCGTCCGCGCCAGGCGGCAGGCGCGCGACCAGATGCATGCCGGCGGCCGCCGGCGCCAGCGCTAGGCGCTCGCCGAAGCGGGCCTGGAAGGCCTCGATCAGCGCCGCCTGCCGCTCGCCGTAGAGCTGGCGCATGCGGCGGATGTGGGCGCCGAGAAAGCCCTCGGTGATGAAGTCGGCGAGCGCCGCCTGGGCGATCGACGACGGGTGCGCGTCGACCATCGCACGCACCGCGAGGAAGGCGTCGACCAGATGCTCGGGCACGACCATGTAGCCGAGCCGCAGCCCCGGAAACATGACCTTGCTCATCGTGCCGAGATAGATGACGCGGCCGTCGCCATCCAGGCCCTGCAGCGCGGCGAGCGGCCGGCCGGCATAGCGGTACTCGCTGTCGTAATCGTCCTCGATCACCATGCCGTCGAGCGCGCGCGCACACTCCAGGAGTTCGAGGCGGCGCCCGAGGGTCATGGTCACGCCGAGCGGATACTGGTGCGAGGGCGAGACGCAGATCAGCCGCGGCGCGGGCTCGAGCGCGCGGCCGGCGACCACGGACAGCCCCTCGTCGTCGACCGGCACCGGCACCACCAGGGCGCCGGCGGCGCGCAGCACGGCGCTGGTCGGCGGATAGCCAGGCTCCTCCATCCAGACGGGGTCGCCCGGATCGATCAGCACGCGGGCGGCGAGATCGAGCGCCTGCTGCGCGCCTGAGGTGACGATCACCTGGTCGGGCCGGCAGAACACCGCGCGCGCCATGGCGAGATAGTCGGCGATCGCCTCGCACAAGGGGCGGTAGCCGCCGGGCTCGCCGCCGACCAGGAAGGCGCGGTGCGGCCGCCGCCAGCGCCGCGCCAGCAGCCGCGCCCAGTCGCGGAACGGGAACTGCTCCAACTCCGGCAGGCCCGGCGAGAACGGCCGCGGGCTGGCGCCGCGATGCCGCAGCCCCATGAGCATCAGGCCGCGCGCCGAGATGCGCCGCGGCGGCGCGGCGCGGCCGGCGCTGCCCGGCGGCCGGCGCCCGGGCGGCGCTTCGTCCGGCAGATGGCGCGGGATGAACGAGCCGGCGCCGACCCGGCCGTCGATGTAGCCCTCGGCGTGCAGCTGCTCGAACGCCGCCATCACCGTGTTGCGCGACACGCCGAGATCGGCCGCGAGCGCCCGGGTCGCGGGCAATCTTGCGCCGGACTTGAGGCCGCCCTCGAGGATCGCCTCGCGGATCGCGAAGTAGATCTGGCGGTGCAGCGGCCGGCTCGCCGTCCGGTCGATCGCCAGCGTCGGGAAGGGGAGGTGGCGCGCGTGCTTGGGCATCTTGGTCCCGAAAATGGCCCCTTAAGATCGCTCGAATTGGCTCTTTTGTCGAATCCAATACCGCCTATGTTCTCGCTCGACAGGGGTCAGCGGCGATGGAATTGCGATGCCACAGGCGGTGAAGCTCAGCGTCAACCTCAACAAGGTCGCGCTGCTGCGCAATCAGCGCGATGTCGGCTATCCGAGCGTGCTCGACGCCGCGCGCATGGTAGCGGCCGCCGGCGCGCACGGCATCACCGCCCATCCGCGCCCCGACGAGCGCCACATCCGGCGCTCGGACGTTCTGGAGCTGGCGGCGCTGATCGCGGGCGAGTTCGGCGCCGCGGTCGAGTACAACATCGAGGGCTATCCGAGCGACGATTTTCTCGGGCTGATCGGCGCCGTGCGGCCGACCCAGGTGACGCTGGTGCCGGATGCGCCAGACCAGCGGACATCCGACCACGGCTGGGACCTGGCGCGCGACGCTAGCCGCCTGGGCAAGCTGATCGACCGGCTCAAGGCGAGCGGCGCCCGCGTCAGCCTGTTCATGGACCCCGAGCCCGCCGCCATGGCGCGCGCCGCCGCCGTCGGCGCCGACCGGGTCGAGCTCTACACCGGCCCCTATGCCGAGGCGTTTGCCGCCGGCGAGGCGACGATCCTGCTGCGGCGCTACGCCCAGGCGGCCGAGGCAGCCGCCGCGGTGGGCCTCGGCGTCAACGCCGGCCATGATCTCAACCTCGACAATCTGCCGGCTTTCTGCCAGGCGGTTCCACAACTGGCCGAGGTTAGCATCGGCCATGCCATCACCGCGGATGCGCTGCGCATCGGCTTCCCGGCCGCGGTCGAGGCTTATCTGCGCGCGATCAGGCGGGTCTCCCTCGCGGCGTGACGCGGCCGCTCCCGGCCCCTACACTCGCCGCATCGGGCGCAGCGCGGGGAGGAGCGGCATGGACCTGGTCGAGCGACTGGCCAACACCTACAGCGGCGTCGTGCACGACGTGATGCGGACGATGGGCCTGCGCAACTTCACGCTGCCGCCCGAGATCCGGCCTCTGTTCCCGGACCGGGTGCTGGCCGGCGTGGTCGCCACCACGGTGAGCGGCAAGGTCGACCCCACCGCCGATCCGCATGAGACGCTGCTCGCCTGGACCGGCCTGCTGTCGAAGGCGCGCGCGGACACCGTGCTGATCTGCCAGCCGAACGATTCCGCCGTCGCGCATATGGGCGAGCTGTCGGCCGAGACGTTGAAGCGCAAGGGCGTGCGCGGCTACGTCGTCGACGGCGGCTGCCGCGACGTCGACTTCATCCTGCGGCTGGGCTTCCCGGTGTGGTGCCGCTACTTCACGCCGCGCGACATCGTCGGCTACTGGCTGCCGGACAGCTTCGATCAGCCGATCCGGATCGGCGAGGCGACCGTCCAGCCGGGCGATCTGGCGCTCGGCGATCGTGACGGCATGGTGATCCTGCCGCGGGAGCGCGCCGAAGATATCGTCGTCGCCGCCGAGGCCGCGATCGGCGCCGAGAACCTCGTGCGCAAGGCGATTCTCGAGGGCGTCGACCCGCAACAGGCTTATCTCCGCTACGGCAAGTTCTAGAAGGCGCCCGCGGATTCGAGGCTTGTGGGCTCAGCTCGGCGGCGGCGCCTCCAGGCTGGCGCGCAGCGCGCGCACCAGCGTCGGGCTGAGGCCCAGGCCCTGGGCGAGGTCGCGCATGTACTGGCTGACCGCCGGCGTGTCGACGTCGGTCGCGAGCAGGGATGCGGTGTAGACCTCGATCGCGGTCTGCAGGCGCTAGCGCCGCTCGTACTGCTTGGCGCCGAACATCATCTCCCAGGCCTGCTTGTCGGTCTTGAGATCGCGCCGCCGGTCAGCCAGCACCTGGACGCCGCGCTGCACCGCCGGCCGCTCGGCGATCTGGTCGAACCACCGCACGAAGTTGGGATGGTCGCCGCGCTCGACCCCCTGGCGCTCGGGGAACCGCGTCCACGGCCAGACCGCGATGTCGGCGATGCTGTAGTCCGCGCTGGCGAGATACGGGCTCTCATTGAGCCGCCGGTCGAGCACGCCGTACAGGCGGTTCGCTTCGTTGCGATAGCGGTTGCGGGCATACTCGATGTCGTCCGGGGCGTATTGCAGGAAATGGTGGGCTTGGCCCAGCATCGGTCCGATGCTGGCCATCTGGAACATCAGCCACTGCAGCACGCCGTAGCGGCCGCGTGGCTTGGCGGGCAGAAACCTGCCGGTCTTGTCGGCGAGGTAGATCAGCATCGCGCCGGACTCGAACAGCGAGATCGGCTCGCCGTCCGGGCCGTCCGGGTCGACCATCGCCGGCATCTTGTTGTTGGGCGAGATCTTCAGGAACTCGGGCTTGAACTGGTCGCCCGCCCCGATGTCGATCGGGATCACGTTGTAGGGCAGGCCGCATTCCTCGAGCATGATGTGGATCTTATGGCCGTTCGGCGTGGGCCACGTGTAGAGGTCGATCATCCGGGAGCTCCCTTGAGCTTCGACGTTGAGCGTGGCAGCATACGCGCGCTCGCGGAGGTGAGAACCCCGGTTTCGTCGCGATCACTTATCCGCGGCCTGCTCGAAGGAGATCCGGAAGAGAGGACCGAGGCCGAAGGGTCCGATCCCGCATGCGGCCAGCGCGCGAAAAGCGCGGCTGCCTCACCGGGGTGAGGGCGTCGCCGCGGCTTTTCCCCGCGACGGGCTAGTCCTTGAGATCGTCGGCCGTGTCGCTGACCGCGTTGCCGGCAGCCGAGACGTCCTCGCCCACGCCTTCCGCGGTATTGCAGCTGCTGAGCAGCATCCCCGTCAGCAGCATTCCGATGAACCCCAAGACCAGCCCGGGATACGCCTTCTGCGTCAACACCTGCGAGACCTTTGCCATCTGCAGCTCCTTCCGAGGTTGTACACTGGCCCGGGGAGCAACGGCCGTGACTGCGAAAGGTTCCTCCATGGCGGCCGAGACCCTGTGCCGGAGCAGGGCTTAAAGCCGCGGTCCTGCCGGCCTATGATCCAGCCGGCCAGACCGGCCACGCGGACAGAGGTTGCCCATGCTGACCCGCGAGAGCATCAGAAGCGGCGCGGTGCGCAGGATCGCCGCCGAGCAGGGCCTGATGCGCATCCTCTCGGACGAGGAGCTGACCGCCTCGCTCGGCGGTCTGCTGCACGGCGCCGATCTTTCCACCGGCGTCTGGGTGTTCGCTTACGGCTCGCTGATCTGGAACCCCGCCTTCCACTTCACCGACCGCGTGGTCGGCAGGGTCTTCGGCTTTCACCGGCGCTTTTGCCTCTGGACACATCTGGGGCGAGGCTGCCCGGAGCGGCCGGGGCTGACCCTCGGGCTCGAGCGGGGCGGCTCGTGTCTGGGCGTCGCCTACCATATCGCGGCCGATGCCGCGCTCGAGGAGCTCGACATCGTCTGGCGGCGCGAGATGCTCGGCGACGCCTACGTGCCGCGCTGGGTCGCGGTGCGCACGCCGCTCGCCACCGTTCGGGCCATCACCTTCACGATCAACCGGGCGCACGAGCGCTATGTGCGCGACCTGTCGGACGAGGCGGCGGCAGCCGCGATCGCCCGTGCTTCCGGCTTCCTCGGGCCTTGCGCCGACTACCTGATCAACACCGTCGACCACTTGGCGGCGCTCGGCATCCACGACCGGCCGCTCGAGCGTTTGCGTGATCGGGTGCTGGCGCGCGCGGCGGCGCCGCCGCAGGCGGACCAGGCTACGTGATACCGGAGTCCGGTACGGGCATTCTCGACAGCGGCCAAGGGCGTGCCGGGATCTAGGGCCCGCAACAAGCGTCTCGCCGGAGGCCCGGCATGCGCATCAGTCTCGCGCCTGTCGCTGCACGTCCAGATGCCTGTCGAAGAACCGCAAGGCGGCATCGCCGATGTGCTGGTGCAGCTTGGCCCGATCGACGCCGGGGGCATCGATGCAGGCCTCGGCGTAGTTGTCGCGTCCTATCTGGTCGCACTCGTTGGTGAAGATCTCGTGGCCGACCGGGCCGGGCAGCACGTCGAGTTGGGCATCCGGGATGTAAGTCGCGGCGAACTCTGCATTGTCCTCGGCCGGGGTCGTCGTGTCGCCGGCGCCGACGATGAGGTAGGCCGGGATCGGCATCTGCCGCAGCCCGGCCGCGTCCATGCCGAACCCCTGAATGTCGCCGGGTGCCATCGCGAAGGCCGCCTTTACCCGATCGTCGCGGACGTCGCGCGCCGGCGCCGAGTCGACGCCCATCTGCTGGCGCAGATAGGCCGGCACCACCGGGTTCTCCTTCCATCGGCGCTGGTACGTCGCAAACAGCTCGGGATCGACCTCGGCCCCCCCGATCCAAAGCGCGGTGAAGCCCCCCTGCGAGTGTCCCGCCACGCCGATCCGATCGGCGTCGATGTGCGGTTCCCAGACCTCGTCCTGCAGCAGGTGGCTGATGTCCAGGCTGATGTCGCGCGGCCGCTGCCAGAGCCTGTTGCGCACGTACAGGGTGCTCGAATCATAAGTATTGGCCCGATAGTGATAGACCATCGCGACGATATAGCCGTGCGAGGCGAGGTATTCGCCGAACCAGGCGTAGCCCGCACCGTTGCCGCCGGCGCCGTGCGAGAAGACGACGAGCGGATGCTTCAGCCCGTCGGCGGCGATCGGTGCATCCAGGTACAGATGCAGATTGGTGGACAGGAAGATCTTGACGGGAGTGGCGTCGGCGTCCGGGGCAGCCGGGTAGATCAGCATGTAGTCCAAAGGCCTGCCGCCATCGGCCGGGTCGAGATATTCGACCTGTGTCATGCCGACGGGATAGTGAGCGGTCGGCAGCCCGTTTTGGGCGAGAGCGTACGCGGGCCACGCTGCAAGGCCGCAACACGTGACGGCGAACCATGCAGCTGCGCCAGCGAGAAATCGCGTGAAGCTCTTTCGCTCCGAGCCGACGAATCGCATGTCTTGGACCTCCCGATCTGCGGCCGACCAACGATGCCGCCTGGATGCCAGGCGTCGATGAAACCGCCGCAGCTCGGCGCTCTCGGCGTGGAATTCGAACGCTTGGTCATCTCCCTTCCCATGTGCCACACGATATCCTGCGGGTCGCCATGGACAAGGAGCTCAGGGTCGAAACGGGCCGATGACCCTGACGAGGGTCGGAACATCCTGCTATGGTCGCGCATCGCATGTTTCATGGTGACGCCGATGCCCGATCTCGACCTCGTCGTCCGCAACGGCACCGTGGTGACCGCATCCGACAGCGCGAGCTGCGACGTCGGCGTGCGCGACGGCCGCATCGCGGCGGTGGCGGAGCGCCTGCCGGCGGCCGCGCGCGAGATCGATGCGCAGGGCCGCCTCGTGCTGCCGGGCGGCGTCGACAGCCACTGCCACATCGAGCAGCTCTCCGGCATGGGGATCTGGAACGCCGACGATTTCTACAGCGGCACGGTCTCGGCCGCCTGGGGCGGCACCACCACGGTGATCCCGTTCGCCGCCCAGCATCGCGGCCAGTCGATGCTCGAGGTGGTCGCCGCCTACCGCGAGCGGGCGAAGAAGGCGGTGATCGATCACGCCTTCCACATGATCGTGTCCGACCCGAGCGAGCAGGTGATGGGCGAGCTGCCGGGGCTGATCGGCGACGGCTTCTCGTCGCTCAAGCTGTTCATGACCTATCCGCTGCTGAAGCTCGCCGACGAGCAGATGCTGACGCTGCTGGCGCTCGCCCGGCGCGAGCGGGCGATGGTCTCGGTGCATGCCGAGAACGACGCGATGATCGGCTGGATGGTGCAGCGCCTGCTGGCGCGCGGCCACACTGCGCCGCGATACCATGCCGTGAGCCATCCGCGCCTCGCCGAGGCCGAGGCGGTGAACCGCCTGATTGCGATGGCCGCCCTGGTCGACCAGCCGGTGGTCGTGTTCCACGTCACCACGGAAGGCTCGATGGCCGCGATCCGCGACGCCCAGACCCGCGGCCAGAAGGTCTTTGCCGAGACCTGCCCGCAATACCTGTTCCTTTCCGCCGACCACCTCGACCGCGGGCTCGAGGGCGCCAAGTGGATGTTCAGCCCGCCGGCGCGCGATGCCGCCGACCAGGCGGCGATGTGGCGCGGCGTCGCGAACGGCACGTTCCAGATCGTCTCGTCCGACCATGCGCCCTACCGCTTCGATGAGACCGGCAAGCTGGCGCACGGGCCCGAGTCCCACTTCAAGCAGATCGCGAACGGCATCCCCGGCATCGAGCTGCGCCTGCCGCTGCTGTTCTCGGAGGGCGTCAAGCGCGGCCGCATCGACCTGCACCGCTTCGTCGAGCTGTGTTGCACCAACCCCGCCAGAATCTACGGCCTGCATCCCCGCAAGGGGTCCATCGCCGTCGGCGCCGACGCCGACCTCGCGATCTGGGATCCGGACAGGAAGGTCAGCGTGGAGGACGCGACCCCGCACGACGCGACCGGCTACTGCCCTTACGCCGGGATGACGCTGACCGGCTGGCCGGTCACGGTGATCGCGCGCGGCGAGGTGATCGTCGACAACGGCAAGCTGCATGCGGAGCGCGGCCGCGGCCGGCTGCTGACCCGCGCCGCCGGGCCGGCCGCAGCGCCGTCGGGTGCGCTGGCGCCCGAGCTCGACCCGCGACGCAATTTCGGCGCCGACCTCCTCGATTGAGCCCGGCCGTGTCGGCCAGATCGCGGCCGGCGCGGCGGCGCGCGGGAGGTCTGGCCGGCGGGTTCGCGGTCGCGGCCCTGCTGCTGCAGGGTTGGGTGCCGGTCCTCCTGCAGACGCATCTCGCGAGCCGCGAAGCGGTCGGGCACGCCCGCCACGGCGCCGCCGGCGCCATGCCGACCTCCGCCCCGTCCCGCACCTTGCCGGAATGCCCGCTGTTCCACGGCCCGGTCTGCCTGTGCGCCCTGTTCGTCAGCTTTGTCCCGGCGCCGGCGATTCCATTGCCCCAGGCTGGGGCGCCGGTGCAACTGGCGCGCAGCCGCTTCGCGGCCGCCCGCCCGCGGCGGCAACGCCGCGCCGCACGGTTCGACCGACGCGCCCCGCCTCTCTCCGGCTGAGCTCCACTCGCTGGCCCGCGACCATCGCAGGGCGGCCCGCATCAGCCGCGGAGGACACCATGTCGCGTCGTCCCCTGATCGCCGCCGCGCTCGGCAGCGCGCTCGTCGTCACGCGTCGACCTGCTGGTTGACGATTTTACAAAGCTGCCGTTCTCGGTCAGGATCGTCGCGCGAGGAGGCGACGCGACCGCCGGCAAGGGGAAAAGACGATGGCGAGGCATCTGAGAGTGGCATCGGCGCAGCTGGGCCCGATCCATCTGCGCGACGACCGGCAGGCCGTCGTCCGCCGCCTGTGCGACATGCTGCGCCAGGCGCACGGCATGGGCGCGAAGCTCGTGGTCTTCCCGGAGCTGGCGCTCACGACCTTCTTTCCGCGCTACTGGTACGACGACATCGCCGAGATCGACGCCTGGTTCGAGCGCGAGATGCCCAATGCCGCGACCCGGCCGCTGTTCGATCTCGCCAAGGACCTGCAGGTGGGGTTCTATCTCGGCTACGCCGAACTCGCCGTCGAGCAGGGCGTGACGCACCGCTACAACACCTCGATCCTGACAGCACCCGACGGCGCGATCGTCGGCAAGTACCGCAAGGTGCACCTGCCGGGCCATGCCGACCACCGCGAGGGCATCCCGTTCCAACATCTCGAGAAGCGCTATTTCGAGGTCGGCAACCTGGGCTTTCCGGTGTGGCGCGCGTTCGATTCCATCGTCGGCATGATGATCTGCAACGACCGCCGCTGGCCCGAGGCCTACCGCGTCATGGGCCTGCAGGGCGTCGAGCTGGTCATGATCGGCTACAACACCCCGAGCCACAACATCTACCACCCCGAGCCGGGGCATCTGCGCATGTTCCACAACCGCCTCTCGGTCCAGGCCGGCGCCTATCAGAACAGCTGCTGGGTGGTGGCGACCGCCAAGGCTGGGGAGGAGGACGGCCACGGCCTGATCGCGGGCTCCTGCATCATCGCACCGACCGGCGAGATCATGGCGCAGGCGCTCTCCGAAGAGGATGAGGTGATCGTGTTCGACTGCGACCTCGACCTCTGCAGCTACTACAAGAGCACGATCTTCGCCTTCGAGCAGCACCGCCGTATCGAGCATTACGGCCTGATCACGATGCAGACCGGCATCGTTCCGCCGCCGGAATGAGCACGGACGAGCAGGCGGTCATCGGCGCGGCCATCCGCTTCTACGAGACGCATCCGATCAACGAGCGGCAGATCCTGCACGACCTGGAGCGCGACGGCATCGC
>DASUGG010000271.1:0-5297 GCA_036274135.1 Geminicoccaceae bacterium | reverse complement strand
GATCGATCCGAGCGCCTGCCGCTGATGTACTCGATCCGGGCGCGCAAGGCTCAGACCTCGCGCCGGCGCGGTCAGGCCTCGAAGTAGCGGTGCGGCGGCCCCCGTCCCGATCATAGCTCTGAGCTGCCGAGGCTCGCCGTCAGCGCGCCGCGCGCGGCTGCAGCAGGCGTGCCCAGAAGTTCGCGTGCAGTGCTCGAGCCGAACGGTTGAACTCCGCCATGTAGCGCCGCGCCTCCTCGACGAAGGCGCGAGGACCTTCGCGGCCGCGGCGCCTGACCAGCGCCGCCACGTTGTCGGGGATCGACAGCCAGCCCTCGAGGGTCGGATCGTCGACCTCGAGGTGAAACTGCAGCCCGAGCGCCTGCTCGCCGACCAGCATCACCTGCACGGCGCAGTCCTCGGAGCTGGCGAGCACCTCGGCGCCGGCCGGCGGCTCGACCACCTCCGCCGCATGCCACTGCAGCACCCGCGGCCGCGCCGGCAGGCCGTCGAGCAGGGCGTGGCGCGTGCCGGCCGGCGTGCGCGCGATCTCGAACACGCCGACCTCCGGTCGGGTTGCCGGCTGCACGACGCCGCCGAGCGCGTCGGCGAGCAGCTGATGGCCAAGACAGATGCCCAGATACGGCATCGCGCGCTCGATCACCGCCTCGCGGATGGCGGCCTTCTCCTCGACGAGCCAGGGATGCTCGGCCTCCTGCCAGACGTCCATCGGTCCGCCCATCACCCACAGCGCATCGAAGCCGCCGAGATCGGGGATCGGCTCGCCGCGATCGAAGCGCACGACGTGCGAGGCGACGCCGCGCTCGCGCAGCAACTCGCGGAAGATGCCGGCGTGGCCGGCCTGCATGTGCTCGAACACCAGGACGCGTGGGCGGGCGGACATATGGCTTCCGGAATACCGATCCTAGGGTGGCGAGAGACGATGCGGTTTGATAGCGTCCGCGCCGTGCGATGGCGAGGGCGAACGATGTCGACAGGGAGGCATTGATGAAAGTCGTGATGACCGGTGCCGCGGGCGGCGTGGCGAGCATGATCCGGCCGCATCTGCGGTCGCACCTCGAGCGCCTGGTGCTGAGCGACCGGGTCGAGGTCGGCGACCTCGAGCGCAACGAATCCTTCGTCCAGGCCGACATGACCGACCTCGCCGCCATGGAGCACCTGCTGCAAGGCGCCGACGGCCTGATCCATCTCGGCGGCCAGTCCGTCGAGGGGTCGTGGGAGGCCGTGCTCGACGCCAACATCATCGGCCTCTACAACGTCTACGAGGCGGCGCGCCGCCAGGGCTGCCGGCGCATCGTGTTCGCCACCACCAACCACGTCGTGGGCTTCTACCGGCGTCAGCGCACGATCGACCACACCGTCATGCCGCGGCCGGATTCGCGCTACGGCGTCAGCAAGGCGTTCGGCGAGGCGCTCGGCCGCATGTACGCCGACAAGCACGGCCTGCGCGTCTTCAACATCCGCATCGGCAATGTCGACCACAAGCCGGTCGACCGGCGCCGCCTGTCGATCTGGATCAGCCCGCGCGATCTCGCCCAGCTCATGCGCATCGGCCTCGAGCACCCCGACATCCATTTCGAGGTGGTCTATGGCATCTCGCGCAACCATCGGGCCTGGTACGACAACCGCAACGCCTATCGCCTGGGCTACCGGCCCGAGGATGTGTCCGAGGACTATGCCAAGGAGGCCACCGAGGCCGACACCAGGCTGGCCGCGGATCCGGTCGCCGAGCAGTTCCAGGGCGGGCAGTTCTGCGGCATCGAATTCAGCGGCGACGTCAGACGCGTCGACTGAGACGGAGCGGCCATGGAGTTCAAGCCGTTCGACGTCCGGCACTACCCGACGCTCGGCGTCGCCGAAGGCTATGATGCATGGTCGCGCACCTACGATACGGTGGTGCAGGACGAGATGGACCTGCGCCTGCTCGCGCGCCTTACCGAGGTCGACTGGGCCGCGGCAGGGCGCGTGATCGATCTCGCCTGCGGCACCGGGCGGATCGGCCGGTGGCTGCGGGCGCAGGGGCTCGCGCAGCTCGACGGCCTGGACCTCACGCCGGCGATGCTGCGCCAGGCGGAAGCGCGCGGCGTCTACGATCGGCTGCTCGCAGGGGACGTGCGCGCGACCGGCCTGCCGGACGCGGCCTACGATCTCGCGCTCATGGTGCTGGCCGACGAGCATCTCGACGAGCTCGGCTCGCTGTATCGCGAGGTCGCGCGCATCACGGCGCCGCGCGGCCGCTTCGTCCTGGTCGGCTACCACCCGCACTTCATGCTGAACGGCATCCCGACGCACTTCAACCGCGCCGACGGCCAGCCGGTCGCGATCGAGACTCATGTGCATCTCATGAGCGACCACGTGAAGGCGGCGCACCGCAGCGGCTGGAACCTGGCCGAGCTCGAGGAGGGGCTGGTCGACGCCGCCTGGCTCGCCAAGAAGCCGAAATGGGCCAGGTACGAGCATCATCCGGTCAGCTTCGCCGCGGTCTGGCGCCGGTCGTGAGGAGCCAGCGCCGGGCATCGCCGAGGAGAGCGCCATGATCGATCAGCAGCCGTTCGGCAGCGCCGAGGGCAAGCCCGTCTCCCTCTACAGCCTGACCAACCGGGGCGGCCTGTGCGCCAGGATCACCGACTACGGCGGCATCGTCACCGAGCTGCACGTCCCCGATCGTGCCGGCCGGCTCGCCGACGTGGTCCTGGGCTTTGCCGACCTTGACAGCTATCTCGCCGGCCATCCGTTCTTCGGCGCGCTCGTCGGCCGGGTCGCCAACCGCATCGCCGGCGCCCGTTTCGAGCTCGACGGCCAGACGGTCGAGCTGTCGGCCAACCGGCCGCCGAACCACATGCACGGCGGCTTCCAGGGCTTCGACAAGAAGGTGTGGGAGGCCGAGGCGATGGCGACCCGGCAGGGGCCGGCGCTGCGCCTGCGCTACGTCGCGGCCGACGGCGAGGAGGGCTATCCCGGCCGGTTCGACGTGACGGCGGTCTACACGCTGCGCGACGACGACGCGCTGCAGCTCGACATCGTCGCCACGACCGACAAGCCGACGATCGCCAACGTCGTCAACCACACCTACTGGAACCTCGGCGACGGGCCGACCGTGCTCGACCACGAGGTGCAGCTGTTCGCGAGCCGCTACACGCCGGCGGCGGCCGACCTGGTGCCGACCGGCCAGGTCGCGGCGGTCGCCGGCACCGCCTTCGACTTCCGGACGGCGAAGCCGATCGGCCGCGATCTCGCGGCGGCCGGCGGCGATCCGGTCGGCTTCGATGCCAACTTCGTGGTCGACGGCGATCCGCGCGGCCTGCGCCCGGTCGCGAGGCTGGCCCATCCCGCCTCCGGCCGCGTGCTCGAGATCTCGGCCGACCAGCCGGGCGTGCAGTTCTACACCGGCAACTCCCTGCACGGCGGCCGCGGCAAGGGCCGCGAGCACGTCCAGTACGCCGGCTGCTGCTTCGAGACCCAGTGCTTCCCCGACTCGATCAACAAGCCGGCCTGGCGCGACGCCGTGATCCTGCGCCCCGATCAGAGTTACCGCCACACCCAGATCGCGAAGTTCGGCATCGTCTGAACGTGCGCGACGGCGCGCAGCGCGAGAAGCTTGCGGGATCGTACGCGCAGCCGGTATCCACGAGGGCAACGACAAGAACGCCGGGACGCGAGGGCCATGACCACCGTCACGTTGCTGTTCGACGCCGAGCGGATTGCCGGGCGCGTCGACGAGCTCGCCCGCGAGATTCGGCAGAAGGTCGGCCGCGATCTGGCCCTGGTCGGCATCCTCAAGGGCAGCTTCATGTTCATGGCGGATCTGGCGCGCGCCCTCGAGCGTGCCGATGCGCGGCCGCAGATCGAGTTCATGCGCCTGGCGAGCTACGGCCAGAAGAAGGAGAGCTCGGGCGAGGTCCTGCTGCTGGGCGACGCGCCGCGCGATTTCGAGAGCAGGCCGGTCGTGGTGGTCGACGACATCGTCGACACCGGCCTGTCGATGGACTACGGCCGTAAGCTGCTGGCCGGGCGCAACGTCGCCGCCATCCACACCTGCGCCCTGCTCGACAAGCCCAGCCGGCGCAAGGTCGACCTGAAGGTGGACTTCGTCGGCTTCACCATCCCGGACGTCTTCGTGGTCGGCTACGGCATCGACTACGCCGAGCAGTATCGCTACCTGCCCTACATCGGCAAGGTCGACTGAGACCGCGTCCCTTGCCCGATCGCCTCGACAGCGTGCCGCGGCCCGGCGTGGCGGCGATTGCCGGCAGGGTGCTCGGACCGTTCGCCTTCGGCTATCTCCTGACCTATCTGTTCCGCGCGGTGAACGCGGTGGTCGGGCCCAACCTGGTCGCCGACATCGGCCTGAGCGCGACCGAGCTCGGCCTCCTGACCTCGGCCTACCTGCTGGCCTTCGCGCTGTTCCAGCTGCCGTTGGGCGTCCTGCTCGACCGCTACGGCCCGCGCCGCGTGCAGTGCAGCCTGTTCTGCTGCGCCGCGGCCGGCTCGCTGTTGTTCGCGATCGGCGAGGACGTGGTGGTCCTGACGCTGGCGCGGGCGCTGATCGGCCTCGGCGTCTCGGGCGGCCTGATGAGCGGCTTCAAGGCGGTGGTCCTGTGGATCGCGCCGCCGCGCCGGGCGCTCGCCAATGCCGGCATCATGTCGTTCGGCGCGCTCGGCCTGCTGGTCGCGACGGTGCCGGTCGAGCTCGCCGTGCTGGGGTTCGGCTGGCGCGCCGTGTTCGTCGGCCTCGCCCTGATCACGCTCGCGGTCGGCGGCCTGATCTTCCTCACGGTGCCGGAGCAGCCGACGACGGCTTCGGCCGGCGGTCTCGCCCGCCAGATCATGGGGTTCCTGCCGATCTATCGCGACCGCGTGTTCTGGCGCCTGGTGCCGCTGCTGGCGCTGACCGGCGGTACGCACATCGCGATCCAGACGCTCTGGGCGGGCCCGTGGCTGCGCGACGTCGCCGGCCTCGATCGCCTGGCGGTCGCCAACCACCTGATGGCGATCGCGGTTGCCTTCCTGATCGGCATCCTCGCGAGCGGCGTGGTCGCCGACTGGCTCGGCCGGCGCGGCGTCGACCTCCTGACCGTCATGGTCGGCTTCCTGTCGGTCCTGTTCGTCTCGGAGCTGCTGATCGTGCTGCAGCTGACCGCGATCACGCTGCCGATGTGGTTCCTGTTCGGCATGTTCGGCCAGGTCGCCGTGCTGGCCTATCCGTGGCTGTCGTCGCACTACGGCGCCGCCCTGTCGGGGCGGGCGAACACCGCGGTCAACCTGCTGCTGTTCCTCGCCGCCTTCGCCGTGCAATA
>DASUGG010000270.1:0-7123 GCA_036274135.1 Geminicoccaceae bacterium | reverse complement strand
GGGACCGGCTTCGGCCTGTACCTGTGCTTCGCGCTTGTGGCCTGGGACCCGACGGAGGCTGCTGCCGATCGCTAGGCCGGCTCGAGGCGCAGCAGCGCGCCGTCGGCATGGTCGGTCAGCAGATACAGATAGCCGTCGGGGCCGACCCGCACGTCGCGGATCCGTCCCATGCCCTCGAGCAGGCGCTCCTCCGCGACGACCCGCTCGCCGTCCAGCTCGAGCCGCGCCAGCAGCTGCCCGGACAGGCCGCCGACGAACAGGTCCCCCTGCCACTGCGCGAACGCGTCGCCCGCGTAGAAGGCCATGCCCGAGGGCGAGATCGAGGGAACCCAGTAGTGCAGCGGCTGGGCCATGCCTTCCCTGCTGCTCCCCTCGCCCATCGGCAGGCCGCTGTAGGCGCGGCCATAGGTGATCACCGGCCAGCCGTAATTGACTCCCGCCGCCACGACGTTGACCTCGTCGCCGCCGAGCGGCCCGTGCTCGACCACCCAGACGCTGCCGCTCTCGGGGTGCACGGCGAGGCCCTGCGGATTGCGATGACCGTAGGAGTAGATCTCCGGCGCGGCCCCGGGCCGGCCGACGAACGGATTGTCGGCCGGGACGCGGCCATCGGCATGCAGGCGCACGACCTTGCCGGCAAGATCGCCCAGCTCCTGCGCCCGCTCGTCCTGGCCGCGCTCGCCGAGCGTGACGAACAGATAGCCGTCGCGATCGAAGCCCAGGCGCGAGCCGAAATGCCGGCCACCGCCGGCCATCATCCCCTCGAAGACGACTTCGAGGCCCTCGAGCCGGCCGTCGCCCAGCCGCGCCCGCGCGACGCGGGTGCCGGCACCGCCCTCGCCCCGCGCGGCGTAGGACAGGTAGACCAGCCGGTTGCTCGAAAAATCCGGATCGAGCGCGATGTCGAGCAGACCGCCCTGGCCGCTCGCATACACCTCGGGCACGCCGTCGAGCGGCGCCGGATCGAGGACGCCGGCGCGAACGATCCGCAGCCGGCCGGGCCGCTCGGTGACCAAAAGATCGCCGTCCGGCAGGAAGGCCAGGCTCCAGGGGTGCTCGAGCCCTTCCGCCAGCACGACGACGCGGAACCTGGCCTGCTCGGAGGCGACAGGCGTCTGCGGCACGTCGGCTCGGGGCACGCGCTCGCAGCCCAGCGTCAGGGCGCATGTCAGCAGGATCGCGAAGGCGTTGCGAGGCATCGGCTCTGTTCTCCCGGGCGCGGCGGTCGATCCTTCAAGGGTGGGGACGCCACGCGGCGCCGGCCAGCCCCCCGGCCGCGAAAGGGCGAGCGCTATCGCTTCAGCAGCGAGCCGAGCAGGCCGCGCACGACCTGGCGGCCGATCTGGCTGCCGATCGAGCGCATGGCGCTCGTCAGCATCGCCTCCATCGGCGTCTGGCGCGCACTCCGGCGAGATGCCGGCGCCTCCTGCTCGGCTTCGGGCCGCTGCTGCGCCGCCTCACGCCGGGCCAGTTCATGGTCAGCGCGCTTGCGCAGCACCTCGTAGGCGGATTCGCGGTCGACCAGCTGGTCGTAGCGGCCGGCGAGCGGGCTGGCGGCCAGCGCGGTGCGGCGCTCCTCGGGCGTGATCGGGCCCATCCGCGAGGCGGGCGGCCGGATCAGCGTCTCCTCGACGATCCCAGGCACGCCCTTGGCGTCGAGGGTCGAGACCAGCGCGGCGCCGACGCCCAGCCGCGTGATCGCCTCCTCGGTATCGAACCCGGGATTGGCGCGGAAGGTCTGCGCCGCGGCGCGCACGGCCTTCTGGTCGCGCGGCGTGAAGGCCCGCAGGGCATGCTGGATGCGATTGCCGAGCTGCCCGAGGACGTCGTCCGGGATGTCCAGCGGATTCTGGGTGATGAAGTAGACGCCCACGCCTTTCGAGCGGATCAGCCGGACCACCTGCTCCACCTTGTCGAGCAGCGCGCGCGGCGCCTCGTTGAACAGCAGGTGCGCCTCGTCGAAGAAGAAGACCAGCCTGGGCCGCTCGGGGTCGCCGACCTCGGGCAGCTCCTCGAACAGCTCCGAGAGCAGCCAGAGCAGGAAGGTGGCGTAGAGCTTCGGGGCCATCATCAGCCGGTCGGCGGCGAGCAGGTTGATCATGCCGCGGCCGTCGCGCTCGGTGCGCATCAGGTCCTTGATGTCGAGCGCCGGCTCGCCGAAGAAGTGGCTGCCGCCCTGCTGCTCCAGCGTCAGCAGGCGGCGCTGGATGGCGCCGACCGAGGCGGTGCTGACCCGGCCGTACTGCAGCGACAGATCGGTCGCATGCTCGCCGAGGAAGTTCAGCAGCGAGCGCAGGTCCTTCAGATCGAGGAGCATCAGCCCCTGCTCGTCAGCCACCCGGAAGCCGATGTTCAGGATCCCCTCCTGAGTCTCGTTCAGGCCGAGCAGCCTGGATAGCAGCAGCGGGCCCATCTCGGAGACGGTGGCGCGGATCGGGTGGCCCTGCTCGCCGAGCAGATCCCAGAACACGGTCGGGAAGCCGCGCGGCGTGTAGTCGGTCAGGCCGACCATGGCGGCGCGCTCGGCGAGCTTCGGATTGAGCTCGCCGGGCCTGCTGATCCCGGCCAGATCGCCCTTGACGTCGGCCATGAACACCGGCACGCCGCGATCGCTCAGCCCTTCCACCAGGATCTGCAGCGACACCGTCTTGCCGGTCCCGGTCGCGCCGGCGATCAGGCCGTGCCGATTGGCGACCGGCAGCCGCAGTACCTGCTGCGTCTCGCCCTTGCCGATCAGGATCGGATCCCCGCTGAGCATCGCCCTCCCTTTCTTTGCTTGGTCGTGTGTAAAATGTTGTGCCTGGTTTTGCCGTCCGGGTCGAGCCGCCGATCAAGCGGCCGCCGCGCGCTCACCCACTCCTTGGTAAACAGATCTCCGGCAGGATTTCTCCAGGATTGAAGATCGACAGGCGACCGCGTCATCGAGTACCTTTGGCGACCGTGCAACCTTCGGTCCAATAAGGGATTCCGGCGGACCTGCGACATTCGATACCGGCGACGGCAGGTCGCGGCCAGGATTGGAGAGTGCCTGAGATGCGAACGCGAGGGGACTGCAGGCGGGCGCTGGCAACGGTGGTCGCCGTTCTCGCTCTGGGCGTGACGAACGGCGGCCTTGCCGCGACCGACGACGAGCAGGTCGCCCTCAGCCTCGCCAATCTGCTGCAATCGGCCCGCGCGGTGATCGCCGCCTATCAGGACGTGATCAACGACCCGAGCGACACCGACAAGGGCCTCACCGGCGAGGTCGTGCTCGAGGAGGCGATCGAGCAATTCCAGCAGGACCACGGTCTCGATCCGCGCGCGGTCGCCCCGGACAGCCGCATGGGCAGGCTGTTCCAGGCGCAGATGGCGGCGATCAAGGAGGTGGTCGACGAGCAGCAGGGCACCATCAACCGCCCGGGCCTCGCCTTCAAGGGCTTCGTCCCGGCGGTGTTCGGCCGGCTGGTCAACGAGCGCTTCAAGGAGAAGGTGGGCGACCAGGCGCAGATCAAGGTGACGGCGCCGGCCGAGCTGGTGCGCAACCGCGGCGCGCGCCCGGACGCCTGGGAGACCGAGCACATCGAGGCCGAGCTGCTCGACCCCGGCTGGCCGAAGGGTCAGGTGTTCTCGGGCGTGACGCAGCAGAACGGGCGCGAGGCCTTCCGCCTGCTGATGCCGGAATATTACACTGCCGGCTGCCTGTCCTGCCACGGCGAGCCCAAGGGCGAGATGGACATCACCGGCTATCCGAGGGAGGGCGGCAAGCTGGACGATCTCGGCGGCGTGATCAGCGTCACCCTGTTCCGCTGACGCCGCGACGGCCGGGCGGAGCGCCCGATCCGGCGCTCGCCGGCGGTCGACGGACAGGATGGTCGATGGCCCGATTCTCGATCTTCTCCCGATTGGTGCTGCTGGCCGCCGTGCTGCTGTGCGTGCTGATCGGGACCAACGTCTATCTCGGCCGCGAGCTGGGGCGGAACGTCGACGTCCTGTCGGAGCAGGGCTACGCGATCGACCTGGTCAAGACCGCCGACAACGCCAATGTCGCGTTCGGCGACCTGAAATACTGGCTCGCCGACCTCGCGGTCAGCCTTCTGGTGCGCGCCGAGACTCGGGCGGCCGAGGCGCGGGCGCGCCTGGACGCGCAGCTCGACATCCTCGAGGCGTACGCCCCGGACGAGGTCGAGCAGATCCGCACCGAGGTCGACGAGCTGGTTGCCGTCGCGCAGGAAGCGGTCGACGCCTACACCGAGAACCAGCGCGTCGTCGGCAACTCGCTGATGGCCAACGCCCGGCAGCACGTCGAGGCGGTCGACGCGCTGCTGAGCGGCCTGGTGGCCAAGCTCCAGTCCGAGGCGCAGAACGAGCGCGACGTCGCGATCGGCCATGCCCGCGACACGGTGGCCGTCGCCCTGGTCATGGTCCTCCTGGCGAGCGTACTCGGCATCGGGCTGACCGTGCTGATCGTCCACTCGATCACCGGGCCGCTGCGGCGCCTGGTCGGCGCGATCCAGGCGATCACCAGCGGCAATCTCGATACCCCGGTGCCGGCCGGCGGCCGCGACGAGATCGGCGCCATGGCGCGCACCCTGGCGCTGTTCCGCGACAGCCTGGCGGAGCGCGAGCGGCTGACCGCCGAGCGCGAGAAGGCGGAAGCCGCGGTGCGGCGCATGCAGAGCCGCCTGAGCGACGCCGTGGAGAGCATCTCGCAGGGCTTCGCCCTGTTCGACAGTGACGACCGCCTGGTGCTCTGCAACAGCCGCTACGGCGAGATGCTGTACCCGGGCGAGAGCGGCGTGGTCGAGCCTGGCATGCCGTTCGAGGCGATCGTGCGCGGCTCGGCCGAGCGGGGCCGTATTCGCGACGCGATCGGCCGCGTCGATGCCTGGGTCGCAGAACGCCTGGCGCGCCACCGCCAGCCCGGCGAGCCGATCATCCAGCAGCGCAGCGACGGCCGCTGGCTGCAGATCATCGAGCGCGCGACGCATGACGGCGGCATCGTCGCGATCTACGCCGACATCACCGACCTCAAGCACGCCGAGGAGGCGCTGCGTGCCAGCGAGGAGCAGCTGCGCGCGATCATCGGCAACCTGCCGGGCGTGGTCTGGCAGTGCGTGCGCCGGCCCGACGGCCGGCTGACCTACCCGTTCTTCAGCCCGCGCGGCGAGCAGATCCTCGGGCTGGGCCGGCCGGCCGGCGCGATCGTCGCCAATCCGGACGTGCTGACCCAGGCGATCCATCCCGACGACCAGGCGCGCTGGCGCGCGGCGATCGACCGGTCGGCGGCCGATCTCTCGCCGCTCGACGTCGACTTCCGCATCCGCACCGCCTGGGAGGACTGGTACTGGTTTCGCTCGATCGCGACGCCGCGGCGGCAGCAGGACGGCAGCATCGCCTGGGACGGCATCAGCCTGAACGTCACCGAGCTGAAGCGGATCGAGAGCGCGCTGTACGAGAGCGTCGAGCGTTACGATCTCGCGATGCGCGGCTCCAACGAGGGCCTCTGGGACTGGAACCTGAAGACTGGCGTGATCGAGGTGTCGCCTCGCTTCAAGGAACTCTCCGGAATCCAGGCGGAGGGCAGCAGGATCGACCCGGGATCGTGGAGCGCCCGGCTGCATCCTGACGACCGCGCGCGCAACGAGGAGGACGTGCGCGCCCATCTGCGCGGCGAGACCGCCTTCCTGTCCTCCGAATACCGCATGCGGCGCGAGGACGGCGGCTACCGCTGGGTGCTCGCCCGCGGCCTCGGCGTGCGCGACGAGCGAGGCGAGATCTACCGCATGGTCGGCTCGCTCGGCGACGTCACGGCGCGCAAGCAGGCCGAGCTCGAGCTGCGCCGGGCGATGGAGCAGGCCGAGGAGGCGACCCGCACCAAGAGCCAGTTCCTCGCCAATATGAGCCACGAGTTGCGCACGCCGCTGAACGCCGTGATCGGCATCACCGAAATGCTCGAGGAGGACGCCGAGGATCTCGGGCAGGAGGATTTCATTGAGCCGCTGCGCCGGATCCGCGGCGCCGGCAACCACCTCCTGAACATCATCAACGAGATCCTCGATTTGTCCAAGATCGAGGCCGGCCGGCTCGAGCTGCACGACGAGGACATCGACGTCAAGCCGCTGATCGACGAGATCGCGATGACCGCGGCGTCGCTTGCCGACAAGAACGGCAACCGGCTCGAGGTCCATTGCCCCGACGACATCGGCGGCATGCGCGCGGACATGACCCGGGTGCGCCAGGTGCTGCTGAACCTCTTGAGCAACGCGTGCAAGTTCACCGAGAAGGGCGAGGTGAGCCTGACCGTCGCCGCACGCGGCAAGGCCGCCCGGCAGGAGCTGATCTTCACGGTCAAGGACACCGGCATCGGCATGACGCCCGAGCAGGTCGCGAAGCTGTTCCAGGAGTTCAGCCAGGCCGACAGCTCGACGACCCGTAAATATGGCGGCACGGGGCTGGGGCTCGCGATCAGCCGGCGCCTTTGCCGCCTGATGGGCGGCGACGTGACGGTCGAGAGCGCCCAGGGGGTGGGCAGCACCTTCACGGTGCGGCTGCCGCGCCGCAGCCGCGAGGCGGCCGAGGCGCTCGCGCCGGTTGCTCATCCGACGGGCGCGGCAGCGTCCGCCCGGCGCGGCGGCGGCAAGGTCCTGGTGATCGACGACGAGCAGACGGTGCGCGACCTGATGCGCCGCTTCCTCGCCCGTGAAGGTTTCGACGTGGTCACCGCGAAGGACGGTCGCGAGGGCCTGCAGTTGGCGCGTCAGCTCCACCCGGCGCTGATCACCCTCGACGTGCTGATGCCGGAGCTGGACGGCTGGAGCGTGCTGCAGGCCCTGAAGGACGATCCCCAGCTGGCGGCGATCCCGGTGCTGATGCTCACCATCGTCGACGAGAAGCACAAGGGCTATGCTCTCGGCGCCACCGATTACATGACCAAGCCGCTCGACCGGGAGCGGCTGCGCGCCCTGCTCGCCAGATACGGCACGACCGGCGGCAAGCGCATTCTGGTGGTCGACGACGATGCCGAGCATCGCCGCCGGCTGACGCAGGTTCTGGAGGGCGAGGGCTGGCAGGTGACCGAGGCCGAGAACGGCCGCGTCGCGCTCGAGCGTCTCGCCGACCTGCTGCCGGACCTGATCGTGCTCGA
>DASUGG010000269.1:0-17917 GCA_036274135.1 Geminicoccaceae bacterium | reverse complement strand
TGGTCGAGCGAGCGGCCGCTGACCAGCGCCAGCGCGCCGCCCGTCGCCGCGCAAAGATGCGCAAGGATCCGGCGGAGCCGTTCCGGCACATGCACGGCGCCAGGCTCCCGCTCGATCTCGACCAGCGTGCCGTCGACGTCGAGGAACAGGGCGATCGCGTCGACGCGCAGGTCGGGCGGAGCGGGCAGCGGGACGGGCATCAGCGCGGGCACCTCCTGGTCGGTGCAGCGGGGGAGGAAAGGCCGCCATACCATTGCGCGCGCCAACAAAAAGTTGCAACGCGGCATTTGTGGGCTACATCTGGCGCGGACCAGGCGGGCCGCGGACGGTGCGCCCGGAGCGGTGGTCCCGACGGCGGCGCCCGGTCGTTCCCGGCGCGATGAGCGGATGGCGATGGACAGCGGCTATGTGATCCTTGCCGAGCGCGGCGTCGTCGCCCTCCGGGGTGAGGACGTGCGGCGCCTGCTGCAGGGCGTGATCAGCAGCGACATCGAGCGCGTGACGCCGGAGTCGGCGAGCTACGGTGCTCTGCTCACGCCGCAGGGCAAGTACCTCTTCGACTTCGTGATCCTGCAGCTCGGCGATGCGCTGCTGCTGGACACCGAGCGGGCGCGCATCGCCGACCTGACGCGGCGGCTCCTGATGTACCGGCTGCGTGCCAAGGTCGAGATCGAGGACGTCAGCGAGGCGTTCGCGATCGGGGCCCTGCTCGGCGACGGCCTCGCCGCGCGGCTGGGTCTGCCGGAGCGGCCCGGCGCGGCGCGCACCGTGCACGATGGCGTCGCGATGCTCGATCCGCGCCTCCTCGAGCTCGGCGCGCGGGCGGTGCTGCCGCGCGGTCAGGCGGCGGCGAGCCTCGAGGCCATGGGCTTCGCGCCCTTGCCGCCGGCGGCGTACGAGCAGGCGAGGCTGGCGCTCGGCGTGCCAGACGGCAGCCGCGATCTGGTGGTCGACCGCTCCACCCTGCTGGAGAGCGGCTTCGAGGAGCTGCGCGGCGTCGACTTCACGAAGGGCTGCTTCGTCGGCCAGGAGCTCACCGCACGGATGAAGTATCGCGGCCTCGTGCGCAAGCGCCTGATGCCGGTCGCCTTCGCGGGCCCGGCGCCGGGGGCGGGCACGCCGATCCGGCTCGACGGCAAGGACGCCGGCGAGATGCGCTCTGCTCACGATGGCCGCGGCATCGCGCTGCTGCGGCTGGAGCAGGTGGCGCGGGCGGCGGCGGACGGCGTGCCGCTGCTCGCCGATGCGACCGAGGTGATCCCGCGCAAGCCCGGCTGGGCGAAGTTCTGAGCGTCGGTCACTGCGGCGCCGGCGCGAGCGGCGTCGCGAGCAGGCGGTGCAGCGCGCCGAACGGCGCCTCGCCGGGCGCCAGACGCAGGGCCCCTGCCCGCTCCGCCTGCTCCAGCCCGCGCCGCCCGAGCTCGCTGCGCAGCGTCTCGGCGGCCCAGCGCTCGGCCTGCGCCTGCCTCCTTGCCACGAGACGACCGCCGATTGCGAGGTGGCCCTCATGGTCGGCGATCGCCTGGACCAGCCGCTGGATGCCGTAGCCCCTGGTGCCGCTGATCGGAATGACGGGCACGGACCAGTCAGCCGCGCGCCGCTGCAGCGCCAGCGCCGCCTCGAGGTCGCTCTGCGCCTTGAGCGCGACGCTTCCCAGATCCGCCTTGCCGATCACCGCGATGTCGGGAATCTCGGCGATGCCGGCCTTGACGTATTGGAGACTGTCGCCGGAGCCCGGCTGGATGCATAGCACGATCGTGTCGGCGACCGTGGCGACGTCGGTCTCCGACTGGCCGACGCCGACCGTCTCGACGATCACCACGTCGTAGACCGCGCGCATCAGCACCGCCGCGGCGTAGGCCTCCGGCGCGAGGCCGCCGAGCCGCCCGCGCGCGGCCATCGAGCGCACGTAGACGCCCGGGTCGTCGGCGAGCGCCAGGCGGACCCGATCGCCGAGCAGGGCGCCGCCGCTCTGCCTCGACGACGGGTCGATCGCGATCACGCCGACGCTGCGGCCCTCGGCGCGCAGCGCCTCGATCAGCCGCGCGATCAGCGTCGACTTGCCGACGCCGGGCGGGCCGGTCAGCCCGATCACCTGCGCCCTGGCGTCGCGATACGCCGCGTCCAGGAGCGCCGGCGTGGCCGGCTCGTCGGGCGCCGCTTCGATGAGGGCCAGCGCCAGGGCCATCGCGCGCTTGCCGCCGGCGCGGAGCTGCTCCAGCGGTGCGCAGGAGGGGCGGTCCAGGGAAGCGGCTATGACCTCAGGGCCGCCTGCGCCGCCGCGAGGCGAGCGATCGGCACCCGATAGGGCGAGCAGGAAACGTAGTCGAGGCCGACGCGCGCGCAGAACGCGATGGTCGCCGGATCGCCGCCGTGTTCGCCGCAGATGCCGAGCTTGAGATCCGCCCGGCCGCGCCGGCCGCCTTCGCAGGCGAGCTCGATCAGGGCGCCGACCCCGGCGACGTCGAGGGTCGAGAACGGATCCGCGGTGAAGATGCCGCGCTCGAGGTACAGCTCCATGAAGCGCGCCGAGTCGTCGCGCGACAGCCCCAGCGCCATCTGGGTCAGATCGTTGGTGCCGAAGCTGAAGAACTCCGCCAGGCCGGCGATCTCCTCGGCGCACAGCGCCGCCCGCGGTACCTCGATCATGGTGCCGACCTGGTAGGCGATCGTGACGCCGGTCGCGCCCATCACGTCCCTGGCGACGGCATCGATCCCGGCCTTGATCAGCTCGAGCTCGCGCGTCGTCGCGATCAGCGGCACCATGATCTCGGGCACCACGGTCGCGCCGCCGGCCTTGGCGACGTCGGTGGCGGCGCCGAAGATCGCGCGCGCCTGCATCTCGTAGATCTCGGGGAACAGCACGCCCAGCCGGCAGCCGCGCAGGCCAAGCATGGGGTTGACCTCGCGCAGCTCGCTCGCCCGCCGGCGCACCGTGGCGGCGTCCACCCCGGCGGCGCGCGCGACCGCCTCGACCTCCTCCGCCGCGTCGGGCAGGAACTCGTGCAATGGCGGATCGAGCAGCCGGATCGTCACCGGCAGGCCGGCCATGATCGCGAACAGCTCGGCGAAGTCCTGCCGCTGCATCGGCAGGATCTTGGCGAGCGCCGCGCGCCGCCCTTCGGCGTCGTCGGCGACGATCATCTCGCGCATCGCGACGATCCGCTCGTCGTCGAAGAACATGTGCTCGGTGCGGCAGAGACCGATCCCTTCCGCGCCGAAGCGGCGCGCCGTGCGGACGTCGTCGGGCGTCTCGGCGTTGGTACGCACCTTCAGCCGCCGGCGCTCATCGGCCCAGCCCATCAGCGTGTCGAAGGCGCCTGACAGCTGCGGCTCGACGGTCGGCACCGCGCCGAGCATGACGGTGCCGGTGCCGCCGTCGATCGTCACGAGCTGGCCCTTGGCGACCGTGTGGCCGTTGGCCGTAAAACGGCCTTCGCGATAGTCGATCGCCAGATTGGAGGCGGCGCAGACGCAGGGCTTGCCCATGCCGCGCGCCACCACCGCGGCGTGGCTCGTCATGCCGCCGCGCGAGGTGAGGATGCCGCGGGCAGCGTGCATGCCGTGGATGTCCTCCGGCGAGGTCTCGATGCGCACGAGGATCACCGCCTCGCCGGCCCCGCCGAGCCGCTCGGCCTCGTCGGCGCTGAACACCACCTGGCCGGATACCGCGCCCGGCGATGCCGGCAGGCCGCGCGCAATCACCTCGCGCGGCGCATCGGGGTCGAGCATGGGATGCAGCGACTGCTCGAGCGAAGCGGGCTCGATGCGCAGCACCGCCTCGTCGCGGTCGATCACGCCCTCCTCGGCGAGCTCGACCGCGATTCGCAGCGCCGCCTGCGTCGTCCGCTTGCCGCGCCGGGTCTGCAGGATCCAGAGCCGGCCGCTCTGCACCGTGAACTCGATATCCTGCATGTCGCGATAGTGCGCTTCGAGCCGCTCGAACACCGCGGTCAGCTCCGCATAGGTGCCCGGCATCACCTCTTCCAGGGCCGGCAGGGCACCGCCCGTCTCCGTCTTCATCGTGACGGTCAGGGGCTGCGGCGTGCGGATGCCCGCGACCACGTCCTCGCCCTGGGCATTGACCAGGAACTCGCCGTAATAGCGCTTCTCGCCGGTCGACGGATCGCGGGTGAAGGCCACCCCGGTGGCGCTGGCCTCGTCGAGATTGCCGAACACCATGGCCTGCACGTTGACTGCGGTGCCCATGTGCTCGTCGATCTCGTGAAGCCGCCGGTAGGTGACCGCGCGCGGCGTCATCCAGGAACCGAACACGGCGCCGATCGCGCCCCACAGCTGCTCGTGCACGTCCTGCGGAAAGGGCTTGCCGAGCTGGTCCGCGACGACCTTCTGGTAGCTCTCGACCAGGCGCCTCAGATCCTCGGCGCGAAGCTCCGTGTCCAGGGTGTAGCCGTTCGCGAGCTTGACGTCCTCGAGTTGATCCTCGAACAGGAAGTGATCGAGCCCCAGGACGACGTCGCCGTACATCTGGATGAAGCGGCGGTAGCTGTCATAGGCGAAGCGCGCGTCGCCGGACCTGCGCGCCAGCCCTTCGACCGTCCGGTCGTTCAGCCCGAGATTGAGCACGGTGTCCATCATGCCGGGCATCGAGACCGGCGCGCCCGAGCGGACCGAGAGCAGGAGCGGCTGCTCGGGATCGCCGAACGCGCTGCCGACCTCGCTCTCGACCCGGCGCAGCGCCGTCTCGGCCTCGCCCTTCAGATCGGCCGGATAGCTGCGATCGTTTGCGTAGTAGTAGCTGCAGACCTCGGTGGTCAGGGTGAAACCCGGCGGCACGGCGAGGCCGAGCTGCGCCATCTCGGCGAGGTTGGCGCCCTTGCCGCCGAGCAGCCCGACCATGGCCGCCGCGCCCTCGGCCTGCCCGGCGCCGAAGTTGTAGACCCACTTGCTCATCAGGCCACGCGGCGCTCCTGCGTCTCGGCGTCTTCGATCAGCGAGAAATCGGCGACCGTGCCCAGGGCGGAGCGGATCCGCGCGAGAAGGCGCAGCCGGTTCTCACGCTGGCCGGGGTCGTCGGCGTTGACCGTGACACGATCGAAGAAGGCGTCGACCGGCCGGCGCAGCGTGGCGAGCGCGGCCATCGCCTCGGTGAAGGCCTCGCGGGCGAGGGCGCCGGCGATCTCGTCGTCGATGCCGGCGAGACGGAAATAGAGGGTCTGCTCCTCGCCCTGCTGCAGTCTCGCGCTGTCGGGATCGCCGGCATAGGCGCGACCGTCACGCTTCTCCTCGATGCGTACGATGTTGCTGGCGCGCCGGTGGGCGGTGAGGAGATTGGCGCCGTCATCGGTCGCGAGGAAGTCGCGCAGCGCCTCGACCTTGGCCAGCAGGCGGATCAGGTCGTCGTCCTGACCAGCCGCGAACACGGCGCTGATCAGGTCGTGGCGCACCCCTTCGCTGCGCAGATGCACCTTGAGCCGGTCGGCGAAGAAGTCGAGCAGGTCGGCGGTGACGGCCTCGCGATCGAGATCCTGAAGCTTCGCGGCGTAGCCCGCGAGCGCTGCCTCGAAGGCCCGGCGGAGCGGCAGGCGCAGCCGGTTCTCGAGGATCAGCCGGAGCACGCCGAGCGCGGCGCGGCGCAGCGCGAACGGATCCTTGGAGCCCGTGGGTTTCTCGCCGATCGCGAAGAAGCCGGCCAGGGTATCCAGCTTGTCGGCCAGGGCGATCACGACGCTGGTCGGCGCGGTCGGGCACCGGTCGCTCGGGCCCTGCGGCGCGTAATGCTCGGCGATCGCTGCGGCGACGCTGTCGGATTCTCCTGCATCGCGGGCGTAGTAACGTCCCATGATGCCCTGCAGTTCCGGGAACTCGCCGACCATCTCGGAAACCAGGTCGGCCTTGCAGAGGACGGCGGCGCGCCGGACCTCGGCGGCACCGGCACCCGGCACGCTCTCCGCGAGCCGCGGCGCAAGCGCCTCGAGCCTGCGCACCTTGTCGCCGAGCGAGCCGAGGCGCGCATGGAACACCACGCCGTCCAGGGCGGGCACGCGGCTCGCGAGCGGCGCTTTGCGATCCTGATCCCAGAAGAACTTCGCGTCCCAGAGCCTGGCGCGCAGCACCCGCTCGTTGCCGGCGACGATCGCGGCCGGGTCGGCGGCCTCGAGATTGGCGACGATCACGAAGCGCGCCGCGAGCCGGCCCTCGCCGTCCTCGAGCGCCAGATATTTCTGGTGCTGGCGCATCGAGGTAACCAGCACCTCCTGCGGCAGCCCCATGAACGCCTGCTCGATCCGGCCGAGCAGCGGCACGGGCCATTCGACGAGGCCCACGAGCTCACCCATCAGACCCGGGTCCTGGCGCACGCGCAGCCCCGCCGTCTGCGCGAGCCGATCCGCGCCGGCGACGATCCGCCGCTCACGTACGGCGGCATCAAGCTCGACATAGGCCGCTGCGAGCTTCTCCCGGTAGTCCTCGAAGCCCCGCACCACAATCGGCCCCGGCGCCAGGAAGCGGTGGCCATGGGTGGTATCGCCGGCCGTGACGGGCCCGAAGGTCAGCGGCACGACCTCGCCGTCAAGCAGGCAGACCATGTCGTGCAGCGGCCGCACCCAGCGCACTGGAAAGGCGCCCCAGCGCATTGACTTGGGCCAGGGGAAGCGCGCGAGCAGCGCCGGAATCTCCTTGCGCAGCAGGTCACGCGTGTCCTGGCCGGGATGTTGAATTTCGACGTAGAGCTTCTCCGCTCCGCGGTCGGTTCGCCACTCCGGTTCTGAGTGAGCGTTATCCGACAAGCTTCTGAGAAAGCCCTGTATCGCCGCTTCCGGCGCCCCTTTCCGGGGGCCATAGCGAGGCTCAGAACGGCCACGTTGCCTCGCCGGAAGCCCTCGCACAGAGGCCGTCAACCGCCGCGGCGTCGCAAAGACCTCAATTTCATCAAAGCGAAGATCCTGGCTGTTGAAGCAACGTAGCAAAAGCTCTCGCAGCTCTGCCCGCGCCAGATCTTGCATCCGCGCCGGGATCTCCTCCGAGAAAAGCTCCAGCAGCAGTTCGGCCATCGCGTCTACGCCGCTTCGGCCGCGTGGCCGCGTGCGCGCAGCCAGGCCTCGCAGCAGGCGCGCGCCAGCGCCCGCACCCGGCCGATATAGGCCGCCCGCTCGGTCACGCTGATCACCCGTCGCGCATCCAGGAGGTTGAAGAGATGGCTCGCCTTCAGGCAGTGGTCGTAGGCCGGCAGCGCGAGCGGCGGATCGCGCGTCAGGAGGCTGCGGCACTCCGCCTCGGCGTCGGCGAAATGGCGGAACAGCCGCTCGGTGTCGGCCGCCTCGAAGTTGAACGCCGAGAACTCCCGCTCCGATTGCAGGAAGACGTCGCCGTAGGTCACGCCGGCGCCGTTGAAATCGAGATCGTAGACATTGTCGACGCCCTGGACATACATCGCCAGGCGCTCGAGGCCGTAGGTGATCTCGCCCGACACGGGCTGACAGTCGAAGCCGCCGACCTGCTGGAAATAGGTGAACTGGCTGATCTCCATGCCGTCGCACCAGACCTCCCAGCCGAGGCCCCAGGCGCCCAGCGTGGGGCTCTCCCAGTCGTCCTCGACGAAGCGGAGGTCGTGCGCCAGCGGATCGATCCCGATCGCCTCGAGGCTCTGCAGATAGACCGTCTGGATGTCCTCGGGCGACGGCTTCAGGATCACCTGCAACTGGTAGTAATGCTGCAGCCGGTTGGGGTTCTCGCCGTAACGGCCGTCGGTCGGCCGCCGTGAGGGCTGCACATAGGCGGCGCGCCAGGGCTCCGGGCCGAGCGCGCGCAGCGTGGTCGCGGGATGGAAGGTGCCGGCCCCGACCTCGACGTCGTAGGGTTGCAGGATCACGCAGCCCTGCTCCGCCCAATAGCGCTGCAGGATCAGAATAAGCTCTTGAAAGCTCGGAGCTTTGCGTGCCAACAGGATCTGCTCACACAGCTGGCGGAGCGGGCGGGACGATAGCCACCGGCCCGGGTGCGGTCAAGGAATACGCTATCAGGAGTTTCGCAGTCCTTGACGCCACGCGGACATTCACACGCCAGGCCGGGCGCTCAGGAGCCGGCGCGGCGCGCCTCGTTGCGGCGCAGGCCGCAGCTGCAGCCCTCGCGCGGGTCGACATAGGCACCGCAGCGCGGGCACTGCCGCAGTTCGACCGCGCCGGCGCCGCGCGCACCTGCGGCGGCGCGCTTGGCGGCGCCGGCCTGCCGCCTGAGGGCGGCCTGGCGCTCGCTCGCCAGGCGGCTGACCAGCGCGAGGCCTTTCCAGATCGCCACGATGACCAGGATCGTGAGCAGGACCTTGCTGAGCGACAGACCGAACACGCGACTCCCCCTGCCCTCCAGATGCCTCGGATCGATCAGCTCTAGCACGATGGCGAGCCGAGCCCAAGTCGAGGCTTCCGGGCGATGGTCCGCAGCGAGGCTCAGCCGCCCCGGGGCGGTCGCGTGCTCTGGCGCGGCAGGATGGTGAAGCCGAGATCGACGGAGCGGCGGCGGGCGGGCGCGCCGGCGAGGCGGCCGAGCAGCAGCGCCGCCGCCTCGCGGCCGATGTCGTAGCGCGCGACCTTGACCGTGGTGAGCGGCGGCACCGTCTCGGCGGCGAGATCGAGGCCGAGAAAGCCGGCGAGACCGATCCGGTCGGGCACCGGCCAGCCGCGCCGCTGGCACTCGAACAGCGCGCCGACGGCGATGATGTCGCTCGAGCAGAGGGCGCAGTCGGTATCCGGCCAACGCTCGAGCAGGGCGGCAAACGCCTCGGCGCCGCTGCGCACGCCGGCCGGCGCCGGCAGGGTGACGATCCGATCGGCGGCAAGGCCCAGCCGCTGCACCGCGCCGAGATAGCCCTTGCGGCGGCGCTTCGCCCGCTCGTTGTCGTCGAGCGGGCCGCAGACGAAGCCGATTCGCCGATAGCCACATCGATGCAGATAGGCGACCAGCGCCGCGACCGCCTTCTCCTCGGAATACCCGACCTTCATGTCCAGGGGCCGCCCGGAGATCGAGCCGGTCTCGACCACGGGGATGCCGGCGCGCGCCAGCATCGCCCGGGTCGCCGGCGTGTGCTCGGTGCCCGACAGCACGACGCCTTCGGGCCGCCGGCCGATGAAGGCCCTGAGCAGCTTCTCCTCCTGGACCAGCGACAGGCCGTTCACCCCGACCATCAGCTCGAGATGGTGGCGGCGCAGCTCGTCCGAGACGCCCTGCAGCATCTCCGCATATTGCGAGGTATCGATGCTCGGCACGACGGCGGCGATGACGCCGCTGCGGCTCGAGCGGAAGCTGCGCGCCACGAGGTCCGGCACGTAGCCGGTGTCGGCGACCGCGGTCTCGATCCGGGCACGCGTCGCCGCGGCGACGAGCTCCGGCGTGCGCAAGGCGCGTGAGACCGTGATCGGCGAGACGCCCGCGAGGTGGGCCACGTCGTGCAGCGTCGCCCGTCCGTCGTGGGCGGCCGAGCCAGTGATTGTCCTCTTGGCGCGCAGCATCTTCCTGTGTAACCGGTAGCGATGCCGAGCCCTGCTCTCACCCCGAGCCGGGAGGTGCGTCACGCTTATGATAGCGTTGTCATTTTGGGCTGACAACGCATCAGCGTCCTTTTATAGTGCCGCACGGGGAGATCGTTCGGCACGTGCAACCGTGTCGCAAGGAGGCAGAACATGTCGAGAAAGGGATCGACGTCGGGCGAGATGCGGCGCGAAGGCGCGGTCGCACGCGGCAACGCGCCGTCCGGGCTGACGCGCCGGCGGGTCGTCACGGCGGGGGCGGTGCTGGGCGGCACGGCGCTCGCCGCGCCGTGGGTGCTGTCGTCGCGCGCCCGGGCGCAGGGCGCGGACCTGGAGGCCTACCGGGAGGCCAACATCGACTGGCGCCAGGCGGACGGCGAGAGCATCGTCGTGGCGGTGATCTCGGCGGTCTATTTCGACCGGCTGCTCGCGCTGATGCCGGCCTTCAAGGAGCTCTCCGGCATCGACGTGCAGTTCCAGAAGATCCACCCGCGCGACCTGCGCCAGAAGGCGATCCTCGACCTCTCGACCAGGACCGGCAACCTCGCCAGTTCCGCCACCGACCCGATGTACTACGCGCTCTACGCCGCGAACGACTGGGTCGACCCGCTCGACGACTATCTGAGCGACACCTCGCTGACCGACCCGGCGTGGTTCGACCTCGAGGACGTGATTCCGGCCTGGCGCGAGGCGGCGTCGATCGACGGCCAGCTCTACGGCATGCCGTTCGACGGCGAGGCGACGATCCAGTTCTATCGCAAGGACGTCTACGACCAGCACGGCATCGGGCCGGCCGAGACCTTCGAGCAGTACGACCAGAACGCAGCCGCCGTCCACGATCCCGACAACCGGCTGTGGGGCGCAGCGCTGCGCGGCTTCGCCGGGCCCGGCCAGAACATGTACATCTATCCCTCGATCTTCAGGGCCTTCGGCGGCGAATGGTTCGACCAGGCCGGCAACCTGAACTGGAACACGCCCGAGGCGCTGGCCGCGCTGGAGTGGTACGTCAACCTGCTCAAGACCTACGCGCCGCCCGGCGTCGAGAACTGGAACTGGCCCGATCTCGGCGACGCCTACTCGCAGGGTACCATCGCCTCCTACATCGACGGCCACAACCAGGCCTATCTCTTCACCGACCCGGAGCGCTCGCGGGTGGTAGGCAAGGTGGCGTACGCGCGCTGGCCGAAGGGCCCGTCGGGTAAGCGCGTCACGTCGATCTGGAACTGGGGCTTCCCGATCAACGCGGCGCTCTCGGATAGCGCCAAGAAGGCGACCTGGCTGTTCATCCAGTTCGCCTGCTGCAAGCAGACGCAGATCCTCACCTCCTATGGGTGGGAGACCGGCGGCGGCGCGCGCTACGGCGTCAACCGGTCGTCGCTGTGGCAGGATCCGGGGTACCTGGAGGTCATGAACGCGGCGGGACCGAACTTCGTCGAGGCGACCGTGGCCTCGATGGAAGAAGACACCGATCCCGACTGGCGGCCGCGGGTGCAGCAGTGGCCTGCGGTCGGCGACACCATGGCGATCGCGGTGCAGGCGGCGCTCGTCGGCCAGATGACACCCAAAGACGCGCTCGCCACCTCGCAGGCCAAGATCGACGAGATCATGGGCCAATAGCGGGTCCGCACGGCATGGCGCGGGTCTGGCCGGCGTCGGCCCCTGCCCGCTCGCGGGCCTGGGCCGGGATGGCGGAGGCGTTCAAGCAGGAGCGAGCCTTCGCGCTCCTCATGGTCGGACCCGCCTTTCTCGTTCTTGTCCTCACCACGACGTTCCCGCTCTGCTACCTGATCTACAACAGCCTCTACACCATCAACCTGTCGATGCCGTACCTCGACGGCTTCGCGGGGCTGGCCAACTACGCCCGTCTTCTGGGCGACGCTCGCTTCTGGCACGCGCTCGGGCTGACGGCGATCTACACGACCGTGACGGTCGCGCTGCAGGTCGTCGTCGGTCTGGCGCTTGCGCTGCTCGTGCTGGCGATCCCGCGCGGGCAATGGTTCTTCCGCGTCACCGCCATCCTGCCGATGGTGCTGGCCCCGGTGGTCGTGGGGCTGATCTGGCGCTCGCTGATGCTCACCCCGAAAACCGGCATCGTCGACCTCGCGGCGATCGCGCTCGGCTTCGGCTCGTTCAACTGGCTCGGCGACCCGACGATGGCGCTGGTCTCGGTGATCGCCGTCCACACCTGGCAGTGGACGCCGTTCACCTTTCTGGTCTTCCTCGCGAGCCTGGCGGCGGTGCCGCCCGATCTGTACGAGGCCGCGCGGATCGACCGGGCGAGCGCGGTCCGGCGCTTCCTGCACATCACCTTGCCGCTGATCCGGCCGGCGATCGTGATCGTCGTCATCCTGCGCGTCATCGTGGCGCTCGCGGCTTTCGACGCCATCCTGGCGCTGACCGGCGGCGGTCCGGGCACGGCCACCGAGATCCTCAACCTCTATGCCTACCGCGCCGCCTTCATCGAGCTGAACTTCGGCTACGGCTCGGCGCTCGCCGCCACGCTGCTCGTGATCACGCTGGTCATCTCGGGCTTCCTGTTCCGGCTCCGGAGCCCGCGATGAGCCGGCACGCGTCGCGGGCGGTGATCCTCGTCACCGCCTCCTGTCTCGTGATGTTCGTCTGGGCGTTCCCGGTGCTGTGGACCCTTCTGACCTCGCTCAAGCCCGGCGTCGACGTGCTGGCCTACCCGCCGGTCGTGATCTTCGAGCCGCGCTGGCGGAACTACTGGGACGTCCTGTTCGGACCGACCTCGATCCTGCCGCATCTCTGGGACAGCCTGGCGGTTAGCGTGCTGGCGACCACGATCACGCTCGCGCTCGCGGTGCCCGCCGCCTACGGCTTCGCGCGCCTGCGCTTCTGGGGCCGGCGGGCGCTCGGCTTCTACACGCTCGCGACCCAGATGCTGCCGCGCATCGGGCTCGTCATCCCCTACTTCCTCTTCCTCAACAGGATCGGCTGGATCGACACCTATCGCGGCCTCGTCCTCGTCTACCTGACCTTCTCGCTGCCGTTTGCGATCTGGCTCATGGTGTCCTACTTCGAGGACATTCCGCGGGAGATGGAGGAAGCGGCGTTCCTGGACCGGGCCGGCCGCTTCAGGACCTTCTGGTACGTGATCTTGCCCCAGGTCCGCGGCGGCATCGCGGTCACCGTGATCTTCGTCTTCCTCAACGCCTGGAACGAGTTCCTGTTCGCCGTCCTGCTCGGCGGCAAGCGCGTGCAGACCGTGACCGTCCACATGTTCAACTATGTCGGCATCGAACAGACCCAGTGGGCCATGCTCAGCGCGGCCGGGATCATCGCCATGATCCCGGTGATCGTGATCGGGCTCGCCGGGCAGAAGCACATCGTCAAGGGGCTGACGATCGGCGCGGTCAAGGGCGGCGGCCGGCGATGAGCGCGATCGGCAGCGTGCGCCTGCGCGACATCGTCAAGACGCACGGTCCCGTGGTCGCGCTCGAGAGCCTGAACCTCGACATCGAGCCGGGTGAGTTCTTCGCCCTGCTGGGCCCTTCGGGCTCCGGCAAGACCACGACGCTCCGGATCGTCGCCGGCCTCGAGCAGGCCGATCGCGGCACGGTCGCGATCGACGGGCGCGACGTGACGCGTCTCCAGCCGGGCGATCGCGACGTCGCCATGGTGTTCCAGAGCTACGCCCTCTACCCGCACATGACGGTCGCCCAGAACATCGGCTTTACGCTGCGCATGGTCGGCACGCCGCGCGCGCAGATCGAGCGCGCGGTGCGCGAGGCGGCGGCGCGGGTCAAGATCGACCATCTGCTCGACCGCCGGCCCGGCCAGCTGTCCGGCGGCCAGCAGCAGCGCGTCGCGCTGGCGCGCGCGATCGTGCGCGAGCCGCGGCTGTTCCTCCTCGACGAGCCCCTCTCGAACCTCGATGCCAAGCTTCGCGTCGAGACCCGCGTCGAGCTCAAGAAGCTGCAGCGGGCGCTCGACGTCACCACGATCTACGTCACCCACGACCAGGAGGAGGCCATGACGATCGCCGACCGCATGGCGATCTTCATCGAGGGCCGGCTGATGCAGGTCGGCACGCCCGAGGCGGTGTTCGAGCGGCCCGACAGCGTCGCGGTCGCCTCGTTCCTCGGCAACCCGCCGATGAACCTCGTGCCGGGCGAGCTCGACGGCCGCACGCTCGTGGTCGACGGCCACCACATCACGCTGCCGCACGATCATGCGGGCGGGGCGCGGCCGGTCACGGTCGGCATCCGCCCCGGCGACGTGCGCATCGACGGCGAAGGCCTGCCGGCCTCCGTCTACCTCACCGAGCTGCTGGGCGAGACGACAATCGTCAATCTCCGCTTCGGCGAGCAGCTCATCAAGGCGCGCCTGCTCGAGAAGCGCCATCTCCGCGAAGGCGACGAGGTACGGATCAGCTTCAATCTGCCCAACGTCCACCTGTTCGACAGCGCCTCGGGCGAGCGCATCGCGCTCGCCTGACAGCGACCCCACAAAGGAGCTAAGACGGTATGGCAAACACGAAGCGCGTGGGCTGGATCGGCCTCGGCGACCTCGGGGGCGCGATGGCGCGGCGCATCCAGAGTCAGGGCGTGGGACTGACGGTCTACGACATCGATGCGCAGGCCGTGCGCCGCCTGACCGACATCGGCGCCGAGGCGGCGGGGTCGGTCCGCGAGGTCGCCGAGCGCTCGGACATCGTCATGCTGAGCCTGCCGCACCCCACCGTGCTCGAGGAGGTCGCGCTCGGCGCGGACGGTCTGATCCATGCGCTCGCGCCCGCAAGCATCGTCTGCGACACCTCCACCAACGGCCGCGATGCCGTGGTGAAGGTCGGCGCCAGGCTCGCCGAGAAGGACATCCGCATGGTCGAAGGGCCCATCGGCAAGGGGCCGTGGGCGGCCGAGCGCGGCGAGCTCACGATCATGATGGGGGGCGAGCGCGAGACGCTGCGCGAGGTCGAGTTCCTGTTCCGCCTGATCGGCAACGAGCTCTACTACTGCGGCCCGCTGGGGGCGGGCCAGGTGGTCAAGGTGGCGAATAACCTCGCATCCTGCGCGAATCTCGCGGTCGCCGCCGAGGCCTACGCGCTGGCGGCCGCGGGCGGCGCGGATCTCGACGTCGTGACCAAGGTCATGCCGCAGACCGCCGCCGACAGCTGGCAGCTGCGCAACGCCGTCATCGAGCGCGCTCACCGCAGGGGCGACTTCACGCCGGTCTTCAAGCTCAAGCTCGCGCGCAAGGACCTGCAGCTCGCGGCGGCAATGCTGCGAACGCTGGGGCTGCCCAGCGCCTGCGCCGAGGGTGCGCTCGCCTGGTACGACCAGGGCCACGATGCCGGGCACGACGATCTGGACCAGAGCGCGGTGCTGCTGACGACCAACCCTGAGTTGCGCCGAGGCTGACGCCGCGCCCGCCGACCCGGCATTCCGGAATTTCAGCCCGGCGCACCATGTCCGGGCTGCGCTCGTGCTGCGCTGAAGCCTCTCGGCCTACCTGTGGCGAGGACGGGGCGGCAACCGCAACGCCGCGCAAGCGACCATGGGTCTCGACGACCCGGTGGCCGACTCTTCAGCGCACGCCTTCTCGGCTGCCACCGTCGCCCCGCGTCAGCCAACGTCTGCATCACCTGCAATCGCGTGCCGTCATCGGTTCTGGGCCGCGAGGGCTGCGCCCAGGACGAGCATGATCGCGAGCAGAGCGATTCCCGCGAAGCACCAGCGCTGCAGCACATGGTCGAGGCGCTCGAAGGGTGCGGCTAGGCCCGGGCCGGCGCGCGCGATGCGGCCGACCAGAACCACGACGTCGCCCTCGGGCAGCTCGGGCAGAGGGTCCGCGCGGCGCAGCAGCCATGCGGCCACGGCACCCAGCAGCACCGGCCAGAGGGCGGCCCACAGCGCTTTCGGCGCCAAGGCCTCAGCGAGGCTGCCGACGCCGGCGGCCGCATAGAGCGCCCAGGGCAGGACGAGAGCCCCGAGCGCCATGGCGAGCCAGGGCAGAACGAGGCCGGCCGGGGCCGTGGCGCCGCCATCGGCGGCCGACGCACGCAGGCGGAGCAGGAAATGCAGCATGAGCAGCGTGCTGCCGGCGCCGGCCAGGGTCGCGAGCAGGCCCACCGCTCCTTCACCCAACGTCTCCTTGACCGCGAGCTTGGCGAGGTAGCCGCCGGAAAGGGGCAGGCCGCCGAAGCCCAGCGCCAGTATGGCGGCCGGCAGCAGTACCGGCCGGAGACGGCGCGCGCCGGTCGCGGCGACGACGCCGACCGCGAGGAACAGCGCACCTTTGGCCAGCACGTGGTGCGCGACATAGAAGGCGGCGGGCAGGACCGCGCCGCCGCCGGCGGACAGGCCCATGCCGAGCACCGCGCCGACCAGCCCCATCTGGCTTACGGTGGAGTAGGCCAGCACGGTCTTGGGGTTGCGCTGGGTGACGCCGCAGGCGACCCCCCACCAGGCGGTGAGCAGGCCGAGCGCCGCGAGCCCGGCGCCCCAGTCGGGGAGCGCGGCGCCTTCCGGCAGAAAGCGGAGCACGCCGATCACGCCCGCCTTGACGATCACGCCGCTCAGCACCGCGGACGCCGGCATGGGCGCGGCCGGATGGGCCAGCGGCAGCCAGACGTGCAGCGGCACGAGGCCCATCTTGAGGCCGAATCCGGCGAGCAGCAGGGCAAGCGTCAGGCCTCGCCAGGGCGCCTCCGGCAGATAGGCGAGCACGTCGGCGATCGCCAGGCTCTCGCGCGGCTCGGCGGCGGCGAGCAGCGCAAAGGCGATCAACAGGCAGATCTCGCCCAGCACCGCGAGCACCAGATAGACCTCGCCGGCCCAGAGCGCGCGCGCCGTGCCGTCGTGCACCACGAGGCCCCAGGCAGCAAGGCTGGCGAGCCCGAAGGTGAGATAGAACGTCGCCATGTCGGCGGCGACGAACACGCCGAGGCTGCCGATCAGGGTCAGGAGCCACCAGACCGCGAAGCGGGCGCGGCCGGCGCCGGTCATGTAGCGGCGGGCATAGAGGCCGGCGGCGCACCAGAGCAGCGCGGCGCCGCCGAGCAGCAGTGCGCCCGGCAGGTCGAGGGCGAACATGATGCGCCGCGCCGGATCGAGCACAAGCGGCGGAGCGTTCCAGGAAAGCAGCGCGGCGGCGAGCGCCGGCAGCGGCGCCAGGGCCAAAAGGTCCAGCATGCGCGCGCGCATCCGCGCCGACAGGCAGGCCAGAAGCATGACGGCAGGTGTCGCCACGGTCGCGACGAGCAGTGCCTGGCCGAGCAGGCCGCCGGTCACGGCGCGAGCGCTGCCGGCAGCCTGCCGATCTGCAGCAGGCCGAGAGACGCGAACGGCACGAGACCCAATGCCATGGAGAGCACGGCGAGCGCCAGCGCGACCATCTCGCCCTCATGCGCGACCGGCGCGATGCGCGCGCGGCCGGATTCCGCCAGCGCGGGCTCGAGCACGCGGAACACGTAGCCGCCCGTGAGCAGGCCGCCGGCCACGACGACGAGCCCCCACCACCACTGGCCGGCGTCGATCGAGGCGCGCAGCAGCAGCCATTTCGCCATGAAGCCGCCGGACGGCGGCAGACCCATGAGCGACAGCCCGCCGAGGCCGAACGCCAGCACGGTCACGGGCAGGGCGCGGCCGATGCCGGCGAGCCCGGCGATGCGGTCGTGGCCGGCGGCCTGGGCGATCAGACCCGCGGCCATGAACATCGCGGCCTTGGCGCAGGCGTGCGAGATCGCCTGCAGCACGCCGCCGGTCCAGGCACCGGCCTGGGCCGCCGCGCTCGCGGCGAGCGGGAACATCAGGAACAGGTAGCCGATCTGGGCGACCGTCGAGTAGGCGATCAGCAGCTTGAGGCGCGCCTGGCGCAGCGCGAGCACGCTGCCGAACAGGATCGCAGCCGCGCCGAGCGCCGCCAGGATCTGCATCGCCGCCTGGCTCGAAAGGGCGGGCATGACGTCGAACCACAGCCGGACGATGACGAGGAACGAGCCCTTGACCACCAGGGACGAGAGCACGGCGCTGGCGGGCGCCGGGGCGCCGGCATGCGCCGGCGGCAGCCATAGATGCAGCGGAAACAGCGCGGTCTTGGCGAGCAGCCCTGCCGTCATCAGGGATGCGGCGGCAAGCGTCGCGGGCGAGGGGCGCACCAGCGCCGCGAGCAGCAGGATGTCGAGGGTGCCGTAGGCGCCGTACAGCAGCGCCACGCCGAGCAGATAGAGCACCGAGCCGAGCAGGGCGAACAGCAGGTAGCGCAGGGCGGCGCGCAGGGTCTCGGCGCGGCCGTCGAGGCACACCAGCGGCACGGCCGAGAAGGTCAGGAGCTCGAGCGCGACGAACAGGTTGAACAGGTCATCGCCGAGCAGCACCGCGTTCATCGCCGCCCACACGCCGAGCAACAGGGTCCAGAAGGCGAGCGGCGCGCGCGCCTCGGCAGTGCCCGGCGGCGTCGCGAAATCGGCGCGG
>DASUGG010000268.1:0-9570 GCA_036274135.1 Geminicoccaceae bacterium | reverse complement strand
TTCGCTGGCCCTGCTCGTGCTCGCCGTGCTGGCGATGCTCGATCTCTATCTCGTGCCGCCGCTCGCGCTGCTCGGCTGGCCGCTGCACGGCTCGGCGGCCGTGGCGGCGCTCGGCCTGGCCGGCTGGTCGTGCATGACCCTCGCCTATTGGCCGATCGTCCGCCTGCATTGTCTGCGGCCGTACTGGGCCTTGACGCTGCCGCTCGCCGCGGTCTTCTACACCGCGATGACGATCGATTCCGCATGGCAGTACCGGCACGGCGGCGGTGGCCGATGGAAGGGCCGCATCAATGCGCCGCGACTGCAACCCTGAAGCGCGGGCTCGGACGCGGACCCGAACAGCCGACCAAGCGGCGATAGGGCGCCCTGAGGCAGCCGGCGGGAAGATGACCCAGGCCAAAGACCTCCTTGCCCGGATGACCTTGGCGGAGAAGGCGGCGCTCTGTTCCGGACGCGACTTCTGGCATCTCAAGGGCATCGAACGCCTGGGCATCCCCTCGATCATGCTCACGGACGGGCCGCACGGGCTGCGCAAGCAGACGGTCGGCGGCGAGCGGATCGACCTGCACGCGAGCGTACCGGCGACCTGCTTTCCCACGGCAGCGGCGCTCGCCGCCACCTGGAACCGCGATCTGGTCTACCGGGTCGGTGAAGCCCTGGCAGAGGAGTGTCTCGCCGAAAAGGTCGCGGTTCTTTTGGGGCCGGGCGCCAACATCAAGCGTTCGCCGCTGTGCGGTCGCAACTTCGAGTACTTCTCGGAGGATCCCTATCTTACCGGCGAAATGGCCAAAGCACACATCCGGGGCGTGCAAAGCAAAGGCATCGGCACGGCGCTCAAGCACTACGCGGCCAACAATCAGGAAAGCCGGCGCATGTCGATCGATGCCATCATCGACGAACGGGCGCTGCGTGAGATCTATCTGACCGGGTTCGAAATCGCGGTGCGCGGCGCTCAGCCGGCCGCCGTCATGTGCGCTTACAACCGGGTGAACGGCAGCTATTGCAGCGAACACCGACGTCTGCTGACCGAAATTCTCAGAGACGAGTGGGGATATGCCGGTGTGGTGGTCAGCGACTGGGGTGCGGTCAATCAGCGGGTGACGGGTCTTGCCGCCGGGTTGGACCTGGAGATGCCAGGCTCGCGCGGCCAGACCGATGCCCTGCTGGTCAAAGCGATCGAAGCGGGCGAGCTCGACGAGATGGACCTGGATCGGGCCGTCGAGCGCCTGCTCACGCTCACGCTACGCTTGACCGGCGCGCTGACAGAGGACGCGTCATACGATCGGGATGCGCATCACGCGCTGGCCAGGCAGGTGGCCGGGGAGGCCGCCGTGTTGCTCAAGAACGAGGGCGGTATCCTGCCTCTGGCTGCGGTCGGGCCGATCGCGCTTATCGGCGCGTTCGCCAGGACGCCTCGTTATCAGGGCGCCGGCAGCTCGCAAATCCGGCCGACTAGGCTGGAGAACCTCTGCGATGAGCTCGCCAAGCTGGTGGGCCGCGAGCAGACGGTCGTCTATGCGGACGGGTACCGCTTGCGGGGCGATACGGTCGACCAGGCGGTGCTGGCGGAGGCATGTCGCGTCGCCGCGCCGGCGGCCGTCGCGATCGTCTGCCTGGGACTGCCCGACTCTTGCGAGGTCGAGGGCGTCGATCGCGCGCACATGCGTCTGCCGCGAAGCCACGACGCGCTCGTGGCGGCGGTCGCCGGCGTGAATCCCAATGTGGTGGTCGTGCTGAGCAACGGGTCACCGGTCGAGATGCCATGGGAGGACCGGGTCAAAGGCATCCTCGAGGCCTATCTGGGCGGCCAGGCGGGCGGCGGAGCGATCGCCGACATCCTCACCGGCCGGGTCAACCCGAGCGGCAAGCTTGCCGAGACTTTCCCGCTACATGCGGAAGATAATCCGTCATACGCGAGCTTTCCGGGAGGTCCCAAGACCGTCGAATATCGAGAAAGCGTCTATGTGGGCTATCGCTATTACGACAGTGCGCAGCGGGCGGTGCGTTTTCCATTCGGCCATGGCCTCAGCTACACGACGTTCCAGTATGGCCATCTTGCGCTGAGCGCGGCCCACATGGAGGACGGCGATCTTCTGACGGTCGATGCCAGGGTCAAGAACGCAGGTCCCGTCGCCGGCGCGGAGACGGTCCAGCTCTATGTGCGGGATGTCGAGGCGAGCGTCTTCCGACCCGACAAGGAGCTGAAGGGATTCCTCAAGATCAGTCTGGAACCCGGCGAGGAACGCGGGATCAGGTTCGAGCTGGAGCAGCGGGCATTTGCGTTCTACGACGCCAATGCCGGCGGCTGGCGCGTGGAGCCGGGCGAGTTCGAAGTCCTGATCGGCGCCTCGTCCAGGGACATCCGGCTGTCCGGTGCCGTGAAGGTGACATCGACGTGGCAGGTCGTCGTCGACCCGTTACAGCGGCGCGACCTTCAGCCCTATCATGCGCCGGCCACGAGCTTTCCGATCGCCCGGCCGGCGTTTGAAGCCCTGTATGGCAGAACGCTGCCCAGCAACGATCTTGCCAAAGGCGACGAGCATACGCTGAACACGCCGATCGGCGACATGACGGACACGATTGCCGGCCGCCTGCTGTATAGGCTGATCCAACGCAAGATCGGCAAGATGACGCAAGGGCGACACGACGAGCCCATGTCGATCATGCTGAAACGCATCGCCGAGGAACTCCCCTTGCGCGGCATGATGATGAGTTCGGGAAGGCTCACGCACGGGATGCTGGACGGTGTGTTGATGATGATCAACGGCAGAGCCTGGCGCGGTATGCGCAAGTTGCTCATGGAACTCTGGCACACCTGACGCCGCATGGAACGTTCCCGGTCGATCGGGCACGGCAGCTAAGGTGGCTCCTGCGCCGACGGTGCCGGGCGGCGCTCGAGCCTGCCGCCGAAGCGGAGCATCTGCTTGAGCCGGGAAAGGCGCTGCGGCTGGTCCATGCTCAAGTGGAACACCACCGCCGCGAGGAACACGAGGCCGACCACGGCTCGCACCCAGAAGCCCTGCATGCCGGTCGCGACCAGGCCCGCCTCGATCATGCCGATGATGTAGGCGCCGACATAGGTGCCGACGATCGTCGCCCTGCCGCCGAAGATCGAGGTGCCGCCGATGAACACCGCCGCCATCACGGTGAGCAGGAAGCCCGAGCCCTGGGTGTTGAAGAAGTTCTTGTTCTCGGCGGTGAGCAGCACGGCGGCGAAGGCGCCGAGCACGCCCATCAGGGTGAACAGCTTGATCTTCTCGCGCCCGACATTGACGCCGACGACGCGGGCGACGCCGACATTGTCGCCGATGAACAGGAGGTGCTCGCCGAAGCGGTGGCGGTTGAGCACCAGCCACAAGGCCACGGCGATCGCGGTCGCCCACAGGGCCTGCACCGGCACGACGCCGATGCGGCCGACCAGCACCGTGTGGATCGCGAAGTCGTCGATCGTGCGGATGGCGTAGGACAGCCCGCCGGTCAGCACCGTGGTGATGCCGCCCCAGAAGAACTGCGTGGCCAGCGTCGCGATGATCGAGGGGATGCCGATCACGGCGACCAGGATGCCGTTCACGACGCCGACCAGGGCGCCGCCCGCCAGCGCCAGCAGCAGCGCCAGCCAGGTCAGCTCGTAGGTCTTGAAGGCCCAGGCGAACAGGAAGCCCGAGAACGCGATCACCGACGGGAACGACAGGTCGATCTCGCCCGAGGCGATCACGAGCGTGAGGCCGAGCGCCAGGATCAGCTGCGGCGGCACCGTCGCCAGGAACGCCATGTAGATGCGGTAGCCCAGGAATACCTGCGGTGCGGCGATCATGAAGATCGCGACCAGCACCAGCAGCACGCCGATGATCGGCAGACCCTCGATCCGCACGCGCGGCTGGCGAGGCATCAGTCCGCCGCGCCCTCGCGGGCGCTCTGCAGCTCGAGCAGATGCCGCGTGAGGTCCGACAGCGACATCTCGCCCTGGCGGATCTCGCTGACCACCTCGCCGCGGTCGAGCACCACCAGGCGGTCGGCCAGCTCGTGCACATGCGCCAGGTTGTGCTCGATATAGATCGCGGCGCGGCCCGACCGCTTGATGCCGCGCACGAAATCCAGGACCTTCTGCACCTCCTTGAGCGCCAGCGCCACGGTCGGCTCGTCGAGGATGATCAGGTCGGCATCGAAATGCATGGCGCGGCCGATCGCGATGCCCTGGCGCTCGCCGCCGGAAAGGTCGCCGACCGTCGAATCGGCGTCGATGCCGGCGCCGCGAAAGCCGATCTGCTCGCGCAGCATCCGGTTCGCGATCTCCTTCTCGCGCCGGACGTCGATGAAGCCGAAGCGCTTGGTGATCTGGCGGCCGACGAACATGTTGCGCCAGAGCGGCTGCTTGTCGGCCAGCGACTTCTCCTGGTGTACCGCCTCGATGCGCAGCTCGTGCGCATCCTGCACCGAGTAGCGCTGCGGATCGACCAGCCGGTCGCGGATGTAGAGGCGGCCTGCGGTCGGCTTGAGCACGCCGGTCACGATCTTGATCAGGGTGGACTTGCCGGCGCCGTTGTCGCCGATCAGGCCGACGATCTCGTTGGCGCCGACCTCGAAGTTGACGTCGCGCAACGCGGTGACGTTGCCGAACGTCATCTGGATGCTCTCCATCCGCACCGCACAGTCGTAGCCGCGCCTGCGCACGCGCTCGCCTCCCCTTGCCGGCACGGTCTGGTTGAGCGCCGCTGCCTTGGATCGTACAGCAAGCCTCGCCCCGGACAAGGGGCGGCATGGCGGCCCTCGAGGCCCGGGGAAATTCACTGTCCGGGTGCCGGGCCCTTTGATACCAGTGCAACTCACCAACGTTGCCGCATGGAGAAGAACGATGGCCTCATCGCAAGCTCGGACCACCGAGGGGCGGAAACGCCTTTTCGACAGCGTCATGGACACGATCGGCGATACGCCGTGCATCCGCATCAACACGCTGGCGCCGGGCCACGTGCGTCTCTACGCGAAGGCCGAGTTCTTCAATCCGGCGGCATCCGTCAAGGATCGCCTGGCGGTCAGCATCATCGAGGAGGCCGAGGCGAGCGGCGCCCTGAAGCCCGGGCAGACGGTCGTCGAGGCGACCAGCGGCAACACCGGCATCGGGCTGGCGATGGTCTGCGCCGCCAAGGGCTATCCGCTCGTGGTGACGATGGCCGACAGCTTCTCGATCGAGCGGCGCAAGCTGATGCGCTTTCTCGGCGCCAAGGTCGTGCTGACGCCCCGCGCGCTGAAGGGCTACGGCATGTACCAGAAGGCCGTGGAGCTGGCGCAGGCCAACGGCTGGTTCCTGGCGCGCCAGTTCGAGACCGAGGCCAACGCGCGCATCCACGCCAATACGACGGCGCGCGAGATCCTGGCGGATTTCGAGGGCGAGCGGCTGGACTATTACGTCACCGGCTACGGCACCGGCGGCACGGTCGCCGGGGTCGGCCGCGTGCTGCGCAAGGCCCGTCCGGACACCAGGATCGTCCTGAGCGAGCCGGCGAATGCGCAGCTCGTCGGCAGCGGCCAGCCGCAAGCCCGCACCGACGACGGGTCTCCGGCCGAGAGCCACCCCGCTTTCGAGCCGCATCCCATCCAGGGCTGGACCCCCGACTTCATCCCGCTGGTCCTGCAGGAGGCGATCGACCGACGCTATTACGACGAGCTGATCCCGATACCCGGACCGGTCGCGATCGAGTGGTCGAGGAAGCTGGCCCAGAAGGAAGGCATCTTCACCGGCATCTCGGGCGGTGCGACGTTCGCCGCCGCGATGCAGATCGCCGGACGGGCCCAGGCGGGGTCGGTCATTCTCTGCATGCTGCCGGATACCGGCGAGCGCTATCTCTCGTCGCCGCTGTTCGAGGCGATCGAAGAGAACATGACCGAGGAGGAGATCGCGCTGTCGCTCTCGACCCCCGGCTTCCATATGCCCGCGGCCTAGCTGTTCGGCAGAGAGGGGCGGAGCATGGCCGAACGGGACCGCTTCCGAGGCGTCTATCCGATGCTCTACGCGTATTTCGATGCGGGTGGACGCCTCGATCGCGGAGCGATGCGGGCGCAGGTCGAGTACTGCGTCGCGAACGGTGCGCATGGCGTCGCTGCGCTCGGGCTCGGCACCGAGGTGAGCAAGCTCGCCCCCGAAGAGCGCCTGTCGGTGCTGGCCTGGGCGGCAGACGACCTGGCCGGGCGCCTGCCGCTGGCCGTGACCGTGTTCGGGGCGACGCCGCAGGCGCAGATCGACTTTGTCGCGGCCGCCGCCGCGCGCGGCGCCGACTGGGTCATCCTGCAGCCGCCGCGACCGGCGAAGGGCGAGACCGGGCAGAAGATCACCGAGGACGAGCTCGTGGATTTCTTCGGCGCCGTGGCCGACGCCTCGCCCCTGCCGGTCGCGATCCAGAACGCGCCGCGATATATCGGCGTCGGGCTGTCCGGCGGCGGCCTCGACCGGCTCAGCCGGCGCCACCCGAACGTCTGCCTCCTCAAGGCGGAGGGCTCCGCGGTCGAGACCCGGGCGCTGATCGAGCTGACCGAGGGGCGCATGGCGGTGTTCCAGGGCCGCGGCGGCATGGAGTTCACCGACGTGATGCGCGCCGGCTGCGTCGGCGTGATCCCTTCGGTCGAGTCCTGCCACGTCCAGGCGAAGATGTTCGAGCTGATGCAAACCGGCCGGCCGCAGGACACCGCTGAGGCCGAGCGCCTCTATGCGCAGATCGCGCCGCTGGTGATGTTCCTGATGCAGTCGGTCGAGCAGTTCCTGTGCTACGGCAAGCGCCTCACCGCGCGGCGCATCGGCCTTGGCGAGGTGCACGACCGCCAGCCGGCGCAGGCCCCGACCGCGTTTGGCCTCGACTGCCTGGCGCGCCACGCCATCGTGCTGGACCGGCTGCCATAGACGGTGCCTATTCGGCGTTGCCCGGATCGCCCGACTTCGGATCCAGATTGACGCACTGCGGCGGCACCGGGCAGGCGAGATTGACCACGCCGCCTTCGTTGTCGCCGACGCGGTTGCCGCCGACGATGCAGAGATCGAAGGCCGCGTTGTTGAAGGCCCGGTTCCTGTCGATCTCGTTGTCGGCGCCGCAGACCTCGATGCCGCCGGCCGCATTGTCGAGAACGACGTTGCGCCGGACCCGGTGGCGGTCGGCCTGCGCCTCGATCCGGATGCCTTCGCCTTGATTGGCCGTGATCAGATTGTCGCGCACGGTATTCGGCCCGCCCGGTCCGTCGAACCAGATGCCGGCCAGCGTCGTGCCGGTGATCACGTTGCGTCGGACGACGTTCTGCGTCGTCTCGGCGTTGAAACCGATGCCGAAGACGCCGCCCTGCACGAAATTGTCCTCGATCAGGTTGTCGGACGAGCGGGCGTCGACGCGGATTCCGCCGCGCGATCCATTGCCCCTTACGTAATTGAGGATGATCCGATTGCGCTCGGCCTGCTGGTTGATCTGGATGCCGACCCGGCCGTTGTCGATCGTCGTGTTGCCCAGAATGAGATTGCCGACGGGGCCGTTCTTGAACTGGATGCCGAACTCCGCATTGTTGCTGGCCGTGTTGCCGATCACCCGGCTGTCGGTGACCGGCTCGCCGAAGCGGATACCCTTGTCGTTGTCGTGCAAGCTGTTGGCCTGGATCAGCAGCCGACTGACGCCGTTCGTCGTGCCGATGGCGAATCCGAACTCCTGCACGCTGCAGCGCTGCACGGTGACCCGCGAGGCGCTGATCAGGATGCCGGCGCCGCAGGTCTCGTCGTGGGCGCACTCGCTGTCGAAGCCCGGCCCGTCGATCGTCAGCCCTGCGCAGTCCAGCGTGACCGAAGGCTGGACGAGGCCCAGGCCTGCCTTGACGTCCTCCTTGCAGCCGTCGACGACGATCGGATCGCTGGCCTCGAGGGTGGTGTCGGTCACGACGGAATCGCCGCAGGCGCAGGGGACGCGCGCGCCGCCGGCGCCCGCCGAGTCGCCGCAGTCCGCAGCCGAGACGGGCCACGTCCATGCCAGAGCCAAAGCCAGACCGATGCTCTGCCTCGCGCGAGCCCTGCCCATCATGGATTCCTCCCGGCAAATCGGTCGACGGCGCGCCCAGGTCGACACGTGAGGGTATGGCGGGATGGTCGCGCGCGGACCGCTCCTGCGCGTCAATAGCACATCGCGTCGATCGGCCTGGATGGCGATATTCAGCTACGCCCGGCTGGGATCGCCAGTGATCGGCGCCTCCGCTAAGAAGGCTCGAGGGGCGAGAACGGTGGGAGGCTGAGATGGGCCATTCGAGCAGAGCCCGCACGCTCGCGGCGACGGCCACGGCCCTGCTGTTGTCCGGCGGCGTCGCCGCGGCGGCGACCATCACGCTCAACGGTGCCAGCCAGTTCGACGAGAACCATCCGTTTGCCAGGACGATGGCGCGGTTCCAGGAGCTGGTCGAGGGGTATTACGACGGACCGGAGGACCTCGAGTTCGTTCTCCACCTCGACAGCGAGCTGGGCCTCGAGAAGGACTACTTCGCTTATATGAGCCAGGGCATCTCGGTCGATTACGCCGTAGTCGCCCCGGCGCACATGTCCGCCTTCTCGCCGATGGCGCCGTTGCTGGACATGCCGCTGCTGTTCCGCGACCTCGACCATTGGAACAGGGTGCTGGAGGGGGACGCGCTGCAGCCGATCGCCGACGAGATCGCCGACAACGCCGACGTGATGATCATCGGCTATGCCGGCGGCGGCACGCGCAACCTGGTCGTCGACCGGCCGGTCGAGACCGCGGCGGAGCTCAACGGGCTGCCGATCCGGGTAATGGGCGCGCCGATCCAGGCCCGGATCTTCGCGTCCTTCGCGATGGCGCCGACCGTGATCGCCTACGGCGAGATCTACGACGCGATCCAGACCGGCGTGATCCACGCCGCCGAGAACGAGGCCGCGGGCATCGAGCAGATGCGGTTCTACGAAGTCGGGCCGCACATCGTGAGGACCGAGCACGCGATCACCGTCCGGCCTCTGTGCTTCTCCGGCAAGACCTTCAGGCGCCTGCCCGACGGCCTGCGGGCGGCGATCCTCCGGGCCGGCAAGGAGGCGGGCGCCTATGGCCGCGAGCTGGAATCGTCGCAGGACGCCGGGAAGCTCGCCCGAATGGAGAAGGACGGTCTGCTCACGGTCCACGAGTTCAAGGACCGCGCCAGGCTGCTCGAGCTGGCCGAGCCGGTCAAGGAGGCCTATGCCGAGGAACTCGGCGCGCTCGCGGTCTACAAGGCGGTCAACGCCGTCCAGTGAGGTCGCAGATGGTGCCGGGTCCGCCCGGCGCCGTCCTCCGGCCGACCCTGCGGGCTGGCGTTCCTCTCCGCCGAGCTTTGTCGAGGAAGCCTGGGTAGGATCATCCGGCAAGCTCGCGGAGGGTCGATGGCCAAGGTGCTCGAGCGATCGCTCTACCAGACCGACTACTATGCCTGGACCAGGCAGCAGGCGGCGGCGCTGCGCGCCATGGCCGCGGCGCGCGTCGACAGCGCGCTCGATGTGGAGAACCTCGCCGAGGAGGTGGAGAGCTTGGCCGCAGCGATCTCAACACCGTCCGGAGCCAGGTGCAGCGCATC
>DASUGG010000267.1:0-2760 GCA_036274135.1 Geminicoccaceae bacterium | reverse complement strand
TCGCTGCCGCCGCCGGGATCCGCCGGGGATGCAGGCCGCGCGGCGGCAATCGGAGAGTCCGCCAACCGCGGCGCCAGGGCCGACGCCGCATAGAAAAAGGGCCGTGCCCGAAGGCACGGCCCTTTCCCGTAGAAGGATTGCGGCGTGACTTAGTAGTCCATGCCGCCCATGTCGCCCATGCCGCCCATGCCGCCCGGCATGCCGCCGCCCGACTTCTTCTCGGGCTTCTCGGCGATCATCGCCTCGGTCGTGATCAGCAGGCCCGCCACCGACGCGGCGTCCTGCAGCGCGGTGCGCACGACCTTGGCCGGGTCGATGATGCCGGCCTGGTACATGTTGACGAACTTGTCGTTCTGCGCGTCGTAGCCGTACTCCGGATCGTTCTTGTCCAGGAGCTTGCCGGCGATGATCGAGCCGTCGCCGCCGGCAATGACGACGATCTGCTTGGCCGGCACGGCCAGCGCCTTGCGGACGATCTCGATGCCGACCCGCTGGTCGTCATTGTCGTACTTCAGGCCGTCGAGCGCGCTGGCCGCGTACAGCAGGGTCACGCCGCCGCCGGGCACGACGCCCTCCTCGACCGCCGCGCGCGTCGCATGCAGCGCGTCGTCGACCCGATCCTTCTTCTCCTTGACCTCGACCTCGGTCGCACCGCCGACCTTGATCACCGCGACGCCGCCGGCGAGCTTGGCCAGCCGCTCCTGCAGCTTCTCGCGGTCGTAGTCGGAGGTGGTCTCCTCGATCTGGGCGCGGATCTGGCCGCAACGGCCCTCGATCGCCGGCTTGTCGCCGGCGCCGTCGACGATCGTGGTCTCCTCCTTGGTGATCAGCACGCGCTTGGCATGGCCCAGCATGTCGATCGTGACGTGCTCGAGCTTGATGCCCAGGTCCTCGCTGATGACCTGACCGCCGGTCAGGATCGCGATGTCCTCGAGCATCGCCTTGCGCCGGTCACCGAAGCCCGGCGCCTTGACCGCCGCGACCTTGAGGCCGCCGCGCAGCTTGTTGACCACCAGGGTCGCGAGCGCCTCGCCCTCGACGTCCTCGGCGATGATCAGCAGCGGCTTGCCGGCCTGGACGATCTGCTCGAGCACCGGCAGCAGCGGCTGCAGGCCCGAGAGCTTCTTCTCGTGCAGCAGGATGTACGGGTCGTCGAGCTCGACCGACATCTTCTCGGCGTTGGTGATGAAGTAGGGCGAGAGATAGCCGCGGTCGAACTGCATGCCCTCGACCACCTCGAGCTCGGTGGCCAGGCCCTTGGCCTCCTCGACCGTGATCACGCCCTCCTTGCCGACCTTCTGCATCGCCTCGGAGATCATCTGGCCGATGCTGGCGTCGCCGTTCGCCGAGATCGTGCCGACCTGGGCGACCTCGGACTCGGTCGAGACCGTGCGCGAGCGCTTCTTGATGTCCTCGACGACGGCCTCGACCGCGACCGTGATGCCGCGCTTGAGGTCCATCGGGTTCATGCCCGCGGTCACCGCCTTGGCGCCCTCGCGGACGATCGCCTGCGCCAGCACGGTGGCGGTGGTGGTGCCGTCGCCGGCCTCGTCGGAGGTCTTGGAGGCGACCTCGCGCAGCATCTGCGCGCCCATGTTCTCGAACTTGTCGGCGAGCTCGATCTCCTTGGCGACGGTGACGCCGTCCTTGGAGATGCGCGGCGCGCCGAACGACTTGTCCATCACGACGTTGCGGCCCTTGGGGCCGAGCGTCACCTTCACGGCGTCCGCCAGCAGGTCGACGCCGCGCAGCAGCTTGCTCCGCGCGTCGGTGTTGAATTTGATCTCTTTCGCAGCCATTGCTGTGGCCTCCTCAACTACGTTGCTCGATCGATGCCGTCATGCCGCCTTGCTGGCTGCACCCTGCTTCTCGATGATGCCCATGATGTCGGACTCCTTCATGATCAACAGCTCGTCGCCGTCGATCTTGACCTCGGTGCCCGACCACTTGCCGAACAGGACCGTATCGCCGGCCTTGACGTCCGGCTCGATCCGCTTGCCGCTCTCGTCGCGCGCGCCGGGCCCGACCGCCAGCACCTCGCCCTGCATGGGCTTCTCCTTGGCGGTGTCGGGAATGATCACGCCACCGGGCGTGCGCTCCTCCTCGTCGATCCGGCGGACCACCACCCGATCGTGCAATGGCTTGATTTTCATCCGATCCTCCGTGCGTCCCACATGTGGCAAAGGGGCGCCTGCCCCGTCGCTCAGCCGCGTGCCATGGTGATTGTCAGCACTCTCGTCCGGCGAGTGCCAGCGCCGATATAGGCAGATCGCCCTACGCTGTCAACGGTGCCGACGCGATTTTTCCGGTGCCGCCGCCACCACCGCCGCGGCGCCGAACCGCTCGCCGAGGCGGGCGTGCTCCGCCGGCTCCAGCGCGACCGTGAGGCGGGTGCGCTGGTCGCTGTCGTGGCGGCTCAGCACCGTGCCGTGGCGATAGAGCCAGGCGAGGCCGGCGCCGTCGCTCGCGTCGAGGTCGAGCTCGACGATCCGCGCCGCGCCGGCGAAGCGCCGGTCGATCTCCGCCAGCAGCGCGTCCAGGCCCTGGCCGGTGCGCGCCGAGCCGAGCACCACGTCGGGCAGCCGCGCCGCCGCTTCGGCCAGGCGCGCCGCCTCCTCGGCGCCGAGCAGGTCGACCTTGTTCCACAGCTCGACCAGGCGGCCCTCCTCGACCAGATGCTCGAGGCCGAGATCGTGCAGCACCGCGAGCACGTCGGCGCGCTGCGCCGCGCTCTCGGGATGCGCGACGTCGCGCACGGGG
>DASUGG010000266.1:0-14036 GCA_036274135.1 Geminicoccaceae bacterium | reverse complement strand
CCCAGGAGCTGATGACCGACATCCGGCGCATCCACGCGCTTGGAATCACCATCCTGCTGATCGAGCACGACATGAAGCTCGTGCGCGGCATCTGCAGCCGCGTGGTGGCCCTCGATCATGGCGCCAAGATCGCCGAGGGCAGCTTCGAGCAGGTGCAGAACCATCCGGCGGTGCTCGAGGCCTATCTCGGCAGGCGGGCGGCCGCTGGTGCTTGAGCTTCGGGACGTCGTCACCTACTACGGCCCGATTCCGGCGCTCAAAGGTATCAGCCTGAGCGTCCGGCAGGGCGAGATCGTGTGCCTGCTCGGCGGCAACGCCTCAGGCAAGTCGACCACGATGAAGACGATCCTCGGCGTGGTGCGCCCCCACCGCGGCAGCGTGAGCTTCGAGGACGACCGGATCGATGGCCTGCCGCCCCAAGCGATCGTGCGGCGCGGTATCGCGCTGGTGCCGGAAGCGCGGCGCCTGTTCGGCCGCATGACCGTGCTCGAGAACCTGGCGATGGGGGCCTACACGCGCCGCGGCGCCGCGGTGGCGGAGCTGCAGGCGGATCGCGAGCGCGTCTTCACGCTGTTTCCGCGCCTCGCCGAGCGCGTCCATCAGCTCGCCGGCACCATGTCCGGCGGCGAGCAGCAGATGCTCGCGATCGGTCGGGCATTGATGGCCCGGCCCCGCCTGCTGCTCATGGACGAGCCGTCGATGGGGCTGTCCCCGGCCTTCGTCGATCAGGTGTTCGACATCATCCAGACGATCAACCGCCAGGGCGTGACGATCCTGGTGGTCGAGCAGAACGCGGTCGTCGCGCTCGGCATCGCGAACCGGGGCTACGTCCTGCAGAACGGCTGCATGGTGGCCGCCGACACCGCCGAGACGTTGCTCGCCGCCGACCATATCCGCCGCGCTTACCTGGGCGAGATCTGACTCCTATGGACACGCTTTCGATCCTGCCCCAGCAGCTGGTCTTCGGCCTCGCGCTGGGCACGGTCTACGGCCTGATCGCGATCGGCTACACCATGGTCTACGGCGTGCTGTTCATGATCAACTTCGCCCATGGCGAGGTGTTCATGATCGGCGCCTACATCGGCTGGGGGGTGCTGAGCGGGCTGCTCGCGAGCCAGGTCGGCGGCCTGCATCCGGCTTGGGTGCTGCCGATCATGCTGCTGCCGGCCATGCTCGGCTGCGGCCTGCTCGGGATGGGGCTCGAGCGCTTCGCCTATCGCCCGCTCTACGCCCGTGGCGCCACCCGGCTCGGCCCCCTGATCAGCGCGGTCGGCGCCTCGATCTTCCTCCAGAATGCAGTGATGCTGAGCCAGGGCGCCCGGATGAAGGTCTATATGACCAACCTCCTGTTCCCGCGCGGCTGGCGTTTCGAAGTGTTCGGAGCCAGCATCTCGGCGCTGCTCGTGGTGGTGGCGACGGTCGCGCTTGCGATGATGTGGGGCCTGCATCTCCTGGTGCAGCGCACGAACCTCGGGCGCGCGATCCGAGCGGTCGCCGAGGACCGCGAGATGGCGGCGATCATGGGCGTCGACGTCAACCGGGTGGTCGCGACCACGTTCTTTCTCGGCTCCGCGCTCGGCGGCGCGGCGGGGGTGCTGATCGGCCTGTACTACACGCAGATCGACTTCTTCATGGGCTTCTCGGCCGGCCTCAAGGCGTTTACCGCGGCGGTGCTCGGCGGCATCGGCAACATCCGGGGCGCGATGCTCGGCGGCCTGCTGCTGGGGATTATCGAAAGCCTCGCCGTGACCTTCATGGACCCGGCCTACAAGGACGTGATCGCCTTCCTCGTGCTGATCCTGGTGCTCACCTTCCGGCCCGAGGGCCTGCTCGGCGAGTCGCTCGCCGACTGGCGGAAGGTCTGAGATGGAGTACGCCCGCCGCGAGCGCATCGCTCTGACCGCGCTGGGGGTGGTGGCCCTGCTCGCGCCGCTGCTCGCGCCCAACGACTACATCATGGGCGTGATCGCGCGCATCTGCCTGTACGCGCTGCTCGCGCTCGGCCTGAACATCGTGGTCGGCTTCGCCGGCCTGCTCGACATCGGCTATGTCGCCTTTTTCGGCATCGGCTCCTATGCCTACGCACTTCTCGCCTCGCCGCATTTCGGCATCCATCTGCCGTTTCTCGTGGCGCTGCCGATCGTGGTCGCCGCGACGGCGGTCTCGGGGGTGATCATCGGCGCCCCGACGCTGCGCGTGCGCGGCGATTATCTGGCGATGGTGACCCTCGGCTTCGGCGAGATCGTCTATCTGCTCCTGGTCAACCTCGACCGGCCGGTCAACATCACCGGGGGGCCGAGCGGCATTATCGGCGTCGATCCGCCGTCGCTGGCCGGCCTCGTGCCCGCCGGCAACGTCGAGTATTATTTCCTGTTCCTGGCGTTCCTCGCGTTCGCCGTCCTGATCTCCATGCGCCTGCGCGATTCACGCATCGGCTGGGCCTGGCAGGCGATCCGCGAGGACGAAACCGCCGCCCAGGCAATGGGCATCAACGTGTTCGTCGCCAAGCTGCAGGCGTTCGCGATCGGCGCCTCGTTCGCCGGGGTCGGCGGCTGCCTGCTCGCGTCGTGGCAGCATTCGGTGTTCCCGGCCAACTTCATGTTCACGGAGTCCATCAACATTCTCGCCATGGTCGTCCTCGGCGGCATGGGCAACCTGTTCGGCGTGATCCTCGGCGCCGTGTTGATCGTCGCGCTGCCGGAGTTGTTCCGCGAGTTCGAGCAGTATCGGCTGCTCGCCTTCGGCCTCATGCTGATGGTGTTGATGGTATTCCGGCCGCAAGGGCTCCTGACGTTTCAGGGCCGCCGTCAGGCGGTGCCGGTCGACATGCCCGAGCCGGTGCCTGGCGCGATCCCCGCCCACTCCGCGCGCCCCAGCGAGGGCGGATCGAGAGCGGTTCCATAAGGTCGACCGCCGCCCTTGCAGGGCAGCAAGACGTGATTGGCACCTACGTCTGCCATTTCCTCCCACTGCCTGGCGCCTGACATATCGTCGAGGCGACGGCCCTGGCTTAGCCGGAACGTGAGACGGATGCCTCCGGGAGGCCACTCATTCGACTGACCTGCTTGCACGGGTCAGCGACTGGCGGCCGGCACCTCGTGCCAATAATGATGGGCATAGTGTAGTCGGCAGGCCGCCCGCAGCAGCTCCTCATCAATGCCGGCGTCGCGCCCCGGCGCCAGCGGCGACAGGTCCAGCGGCGGCGTTCCGTCGATGATCCACGCCGCCAGCGCTTCGCCGATGGCCGGTGCTATCGACAGCCCACCAACACAGCACCCGCCAGCAACATACAGCCCTTGCACTCCTGGCACCGGGCCCACCGTGTGCGCGCCGTCGGCGGTCATGGTCGGCAGTCCGCCGCGGTGCACCCGCACACCAATTTCACCGGGTACGCGCTGGAAGACCGGCAGCTGCTCGCGCACCCGATCGGCCAGACGGCGCAGCACGCCAAAGTCCAGCGCGAGATCGGCGACATCGAAGCGCGCCGGCAGAGCAGCAGCATCGTACTGCACCGGCTCGGGCTCGTAGCCGCCGAGCATCAGCCCGCCCTGATCCGGCCGCACGTAGACGTTGGCGTCGATGATGCGCGTGATCGGCTGCAGCGGATCTACCCCCTCGATCGGCTCGGTGATCATCAACTGGTGGCGGGTCGGCACCATCGGCACGCTCGCACCGGCCAGCGCGGCCACGGCGCGCAGCCACGCGCCGGCTGCATCCACCACCGTCTCGCAACGAATCGTGCCGTGCTCGGTCTCCACCCCGGCCACCGCATCGCCGCGTAGGACGATCCCGCTCACCAACGTGTGCGGCAGCATCTGCACGCCGAGTCGCGCCGCGGCCCTGACATAGCCGTCAGGGATCTGGGACGGCTCCAGATAGAGATCGGTGGGCGAGAAGTTCACTGCGAGGATGCCTGCGGTCTCCAGGAAAGGGTTCATCGCCCGCGCCTCGTCTGGCGAGATCGCCTCGAGTCCGGTTCCGAGCCGGCGGCTCCGCTCCAGCTCGCTGCGGAGTTGCGCGACGTGCTCGGGGATACGGGCGACCTTGAGCGCGCCAGGCTGATAGAAGACGATGGCCTCGCCCGTCTCGCCCTCGAACGCCTCGATCTTGCGAACGGCCCGCTTCGCGAGCGTGGTCATCAGGTCGGTACCGCGCGCTTGCGAGGTCAGCCCGGCCGCGCGCGGCGAGGTCTGCGAGCCGAGCGCGTGCTTATCGACCAGGGCGACTTGCTTGCCACCGCGCGCCAGGTGGAAGGCGATGCTCGCCCCGAGCGCTCCCGATCCGATGACGATGCTCTCGGTCGCGTCGATCATCCGGCTCACCTCCGCCAGCTGTTTATCCGCAGCCGGACGATTCTGCTGCCGCGTCGTCGCTCGATCCCGCGCCTGAGATCCCGTCGGCTGCCGGTACCGCCCGAGCCGGTCGCGCGGACGATCGTCGCGCTGCGGCCGGAGAACGGGGCGGCCGAGGATCTCCTGGTCGACGAGATCGAAGTGATCGAGGCGCTCGCGCTCGAGCGCGTCTGTGACGAGCTCTGCCGAGCCGAGCAGGCGCGCATCCCGCGGCGGTTGATCGAGCGAATCTCGTGGCAAAGCGCCCGACCGCGCTTGTCCACTGTCACGGCGATCATCATCGGCGTGAGATCGGGGATGAGGGTCCTTGGCACAACCGTTCCGTAACAGTTTTTCTCTCGTCGCGCTTGGCAAAGCTGGCTCGACATCCCAGAATTCGGTGGGCGGCGAGAGGACAAGGAGGGAGTGTCATGCCGAAGTATCGCGCCCGCAACGTTGATACCTACGGCCATGCTGTCGGCATTCTGCTGCTGGACTACCGCGCTCCCTTCATCCCGGGCGACGTCGGCAACGCCACGAGCTACGGCTACCCCGTCCTGTTCAAGGCGGTGAAAGGCCTGACGCTCGAGCGGGTGCTCGCCGGCGATCCAGCCTGCGAGGCATCGATCGTCGAAGCGGCGCGGGAGCTTGAGGAATTCGGCGTCCGCGGCATCTCCAGCGATTGCGGCTTCCTCGTCCAGTATCAGGATGCGGTGCGCCGGGCAGTGAAGGTGCCGGTCTTCCTGTCGAGCCTCCTGCAGATCCCCTTGCTCGCCCAGACATTCGCGCCTGGCCGCCCGATCGGCTGCATCACGGCGACGCGCCAGAGGCTCGGCAACCGCGTGCTCGAACTCGCCGGGGTGCGCAGCGAGATCAATGTCGTCGTCAGGGGCATGGAAGATCTGCCGCACTTCAAGGCAGCGGTTCTGGAGGAGCGTGGTGACCTCGATTCGGACCTGCTCGAGGCCGAGACGGTCGGTTGCGCCCGCGAGCTTCAGGAGCGCCATCCCGACATGGGCGCGATCCTGCTCGAATGCTCGATGCTGCCGCCTTACGCCAAGGCGGTCCAGGACCAGACCGGCCTACCCGTGTTCGATTTCCTCACCATGATCGACTATTTCTACGCGGGCACGCACCGGAAGCCCTATCAGGGCTACTATTGAGCCGGGCGCGCCAAGCCGGGACCTCCGCCTTCAGCGTACGGCCATGCCGTCCAGCGGGATCGCGGGCGTCTTGCCGGCGATCAGGTCGGCGGTGATGCGCGCTGCGCCGTGCGACATCGTCCAGCCCATGTGACCCTGGCCGGTGTTGAAGTAGAGGTTGCGATAGCGTCCGCGGCCGATGATCGGCGTGCCTTCCGGCGTCATCGGCCGGAGCCCGGCCCAGTGCTGGGCGCGATCGTAGTCGGCGCCATCCGGATACAGGTCCCGCGCGACGCCCAGCATGAAGTCGAAATCGCGGGCCGTGTGGCGCGTGTCGTAGCCCGCGAACTCCGCCGTGGCGGTGACGCGCATGCGATCGCCGAAGCGTGAGATCGCGACCAGGCTGGCCTCGTCGACCGAGCCGATCGTCGGCGGCTGGCGATGGTTGCCGACCGGGATCGTGAGCGAATAGCCCTTGATCGGATAGATCGGCAGCTTGACGCCGAGCTGGCGCGCGAGGATCGGGCTCTCGTTGCCGAGGCACATGACGTAGACGTCGGCCTTGAGGTCGCCGCGCGACGTGCGCACCCTGGCCAGGCGGTCGCCCTCGAGATCGAACCCGACGACGGCCGTGTCGTAGCGGAACTCCGCGCCCCCGCGCTCGCACGCGGCGGCGATGGCGCTCGTGAACTTGTGGCAGTCGCCGGTCTCGTCGGTCGGGCAGAAGATCCCGCCCGCGATCTTGTCTCCAGCCGAGGCCAACGAGGGCTCCAGCTCGACGACCTGCGCCCGGTCGAGGACTCGCATGTCCTGTCCGTCGTCCACCAGGATCTGCATGTGCTGGACCGCGCGCGCGAGCGCTTCCTGCGTGCGATGAAAATAGAGAATGCCGCGGCTGATCCGGTCGAATTGGACGGCCTCGCTGGCGAGCGTCTCATGCAGCATCTTCTGCGAGTACATGCACAACCGGTGCTTGCGCAGCGTATTGATGCGCGCGCGCTGCTCGGTGCATTGGCGCAGAAAGAGGAAGGACCAGGCCCACAACCGGGGATCGGCGGACGGCCGGAAGCGCAGCGCCTGATCCTTGGCGAACAACGATTTCAGCAGAATCATCGGGGCCTGGGGCGAGGACCAGACGAACGCGTGGCCGGGCGCAATCATGCCGGCGTTGCCCCAGCTCGTCTCGAGTGCGGCACCTTCCCGGCGCTCCACCAGCACGACCTCGTGGCCGTCCTGCAGGAGCTGATATGCGGTCGTCACGCCGACGATCCCGCCGCCCATCACGAGGACACGCATCGCTCACCCTTGCGCCAACGCCGTCCGAGCATAAAGGTTCTCGGCATCGACAGCCAGTAGCCGCCGGCGGCGCCGTGGTACGATCGGCCGGCAACCAGCACGAGATCGGGAGGACGCCATGGGGATCGAGCAGAAGCTGACGCAGATGGGCATCGAGCTGCCGGATTTCGGACCGCAGACCTACTACGGCGCGACCTACGGCAAGATGAAGCCGTTCCATCGCGTCGGCAGCCTGCTGGTGCTGTCCGGGCACGTACCCGATCTGCCCGACGGCACGGCCCTGTTTCCCGGCCGCATCGGCGCCGAGGTCGCGGTCGAGCAGGGCTATGCGGCGGCGCGCCAGACCGCGATCAACTGCCTTGCCGGCATCAAGCAGGCGATCGGCGACCTCGATCGGGTCGTGGCGCTGGTCCGTACGCTGAACTTCGTCGTCTGCGCACCGGGCTTCACTGACCCTAACCTCGTCTCGAGCGGTCTTACCAATCTGTTCGCCGAGATCTTTGGCGAGGACCGCGGGATCGGCTGCCGCGCCACGATCGGCGTCATGTCGCTGGCCAGGAATCACTGCTTCGAGACCTGGATGGACGTCGAGTGCCGCTGATGCCGGCCCGGTCCCACGAACATTGACACCGTCGTGGTGCCGTGTGCAGCATGATTCTCGCAAGGGAGGCCAAGTCCCCCTCTGGGAAGGATAAGGCCTGGACCCCCAGCATGACGAGACAAGGACTGGCTGAGCCGGGCCGCATGAAAAGGAGGCTCTCGATGACGAAGCGATTGGCCTTGGGCGTGTCCGCTGCTGCCATGCTGGCGATGGGGTTCGCGCCCGTCGCCCCGGCTGCCGAGACCAAGGGGCCCGTCACCGACGAGATCGGGGTGGTCGAGATCCCCGACGGCGCGCCGATCGTGATCGGCGGCTACTGGACGCTCAGCGGCCCCGATACCGCGCTCGGCCTCGACCAGAAGCGGTCCGTCGAGATTGCCTTCGACGAGATCGGCAACGAGCTGGCCGGCCATCCGATCCAGTTCATCGCCGAGGACAGCCAGTGCAATGCCGAAGGCGGCCAGGTGGCAGCGACCAAGCTCGCGTCCATTCCGGACGTCGTGGCAGTGCTCGGCCCCGACTGCTCGAGCTCGGCCACGCCGGGAGCGCCGATCCTGTGGAATGCCGGGATCGTCGACGTCGGAACGTCGACCACGGCGCCCTCGCTCACCGCCGCCGACCGCAGTCCCGAGTATTTCGGCTTCTTGCGGACGGTCTACAGTGATGCCGATGCCGGCAGGTTCGACGCCCAGTACTTCCGCGAGGTGCTGCAGTGCCAAACCCTGGCCACGATCCACGATGGCAGCCCCTATGCGGCCCAGCTGGCCAAGACGACGGCCGACAACTTCCGCGAGCTCGGTGGTGAGGTGGTCGCCGAGGAGGCCGTTGCGCCGACCGACGTCGACATGCGTCCGGTGCTGACCGGCATCGCCGCCAAGTCGCCGTGCGTGCTCTACTATCCGATCTTCGTCGCGGCCGCCGCCCAGATCACGCGGCAGGCGCCCGACATCCCGGGTCTCGAGAACACCAAGACCATCGGCAGCAGCGCCCTCATGGCGCCGGGCTTTCTCGAGGCGGCGGGCGCTGCGGCGGTCGGCTTCGAGTTCACCAACGCCGACACCACCCCGGAAGCCATGGGCGCGAAATACCCGGCCTTCGTCGAGGCCTATCAGGCGAAGTTCGGCGAACTGCCGATCCAGGCATTTCACGCCAACGCCTACGACGGCGCGCAGATCCTGATCGCAGCCATCGAAAAGACCGCCGTGACGGACGATGCGGGCACGACCTACATCGGCCGCAAGGCCTTGCGCGACGCGCTCTTTGCGATCAAGGGCTACGAGGGCATCAGCGGCGAGATGAATTGCGACGAGCACGGCCAATGCGCCGGCTACAAGTTCGCGGTCTACCGCTTCACCGACGCCGATCCGGCCACCTTCGACATCGGTACGAACCCGGAGAAGATCTACCCCTGAGAAGGTCGCGGGATTGAACCTCGATGGGGGTGACGGGGCTGCGAGCCGGCCACTCGACGATCTGGGTGGCCGGCTCTGCGATTGCTCTCCTGTGGACATCCACGGACTGGATTCATGGCCCGTGACAGCCTAGCGGGCGCCAGGCCCGCCTGGGCCAGGCGCCTGCGCAATCTGCATCGCGTCACCTATGTCGACGTAGTGCTGCTGCTGCTGCGCGTCGGGGTGATCGTGGTGGTGGTCAGCGGCACCGTCGGCACGCTGCTGAAAGGCACCTACACGAGCGCCCAGTGGTTCGACCTGTTCATGTTCGGCCTGACCATCGGCGGCGTCTACGGGCTGATCGCGCTCGGCTACACCATGGTCTACGGCATTCTGCGGCTGATCAACTTCGCGCACGGCGACATCACGATGACCGGCGCCTTCGCGGCCTTCTTCCTGGCCCGGTCGTTCGAGCGCTCCGGCTTCCTCGACGCCCATCCGTTCCTGGCCATGGGCTGCATCCTCCTGCTCGCCATGGCGGTGTGCACGGCGACGGCGCTGACTGTCGAGCGCATCTGCTACCGGCCGTTCCGCCATGTCGCAACGCTCGCCCCGCTGATCTGCGCGATCGGCGCGTCCTTCGTGCTCCAGCACACGTTCCGCGGCATGTTCGGATCGAGCGTCCGCTCCTATCCTGACCCCGCCTGGATGGACGGCAGGATCGATCTTGTCGGCTTCTCGGTGCCGGTCGTGCAGCCGATCGTCATCGGGACCGCGCTGGTCGCCATGCTGGTCCTCTACCTCATCGTGCAGAAGACCAAGATGGGCACCGCCATGCGCGCCCTATCGGAGGACCGCGATGCGGCCGCACTGATGGGCATCGACGCTAACAAGGTGATCCTGTTCACCTTCGTGCTCGGCGCCTGCATGGCCGGGATCGGCGGCGTTCTCTACTGCTTCGTCTACAAGCAGATCTACTTCTTCACCGGCTTCCTGCCGGGCATCAAGGCGTTCAGCGCCGCGGTGCTGGGTGGCATCGGCAGCATCCCCGGAGCAATGATCGGGGGCGTGGTGCTGGGCGTGGTCGAATCGACGGGGCCAGCCCTTTTCTTCGACGGCATCGGCATACCGGCCGCCTACCAGATGCGCGACCTGATCGCCTTCACGGTGCTGCTCATGGTGCTGATCTTCCGTCCATCGGGCCTGTTCGGGGAGGCTCTGGCAAGGAAGCGGGCATAGGTCATGGCCTTCGAGATCGTCGCCGCCAGCCGCGCCGAGCAGGCCAAGACCACCCCCTGGCGCCACGTGATCAGAACCGGGCTGGCGCTCGGCGCCGCGAACCTGTTCATGGCCGCGGTCGGCATCCTGATCATGTTCCAGAACCGCCCGATCATCGTCGATACCCTGAGCCTCGGCTACGCCACGCTCGGCATCACGCTGTTCGCCGCAGGCCTGCTGGTCGCCCGCCGCGGGCTGTTCGGCCACCGCGATCCGACGATCGTGGCCGGCGTGGTGGCGGGTGCCCTGGCGGCGCTTTTGCCGGCGCTCCTCGCGGTGCTCATGAGCCTGCTCGATCTGCGCAGCGTGTTCGTGGCGCTCAATCCGCCGCTGTTCATGATGTTGACCTTCGGCCAGCAGCCGGCCTTGCTCGGCGTCGCCTGTCTCGTCCTCCTGGGCGCGGCGCTGGGCGGGGTGGGCGCGCTGTTCCCGTTCCTGGACGACCGCGTTCGGCGACCGCTGGCCGGCGGGCTCGTCGCCGTCGGGCTTGCCGGCATGTTGCAGGAGCTGATCCGGCCGATCCTCGCCAACAGCGGCGTCACCAAGCCGGTGCACGACCTCCTCTACAGCTGGAACGGGCTGACGCTGCGCGGGGCGGCGATCATCTTCGTCGTGGTCGGGCTCGCCCTGCTGCTGTGGGGCCTCAACCGGCGACGGATCGAGACGGCTTTTGGCGGCCTCGAGCCCGGGGCCCGGCGCCGGCTCCGCCTGGGCTGTTGGGGGGCCGTCGCGCTGCTGCTTGCCCTCTTCCCGATGTTCGCGGGCAATTTCATTGGCCAGGTGCTCCTCGTCGTCGGCCTGTTCACCCTGATGGGCATGGGGCTCAACCTCGAGGTCGGCATGGCCGGGCTGCTCGATCTGGGGTTCGTCGCCTTCTATGCGGTCGGCGCCTACACGACGGCGCTGCTCATGGCCGACAGCCCGTTCGCGCTGGCCCGGCTGTCGTTCTGGGCGGCGATGCCGATCGCCGTCCTCGTGTCGTTGCTCGTCGGGGTGATCTTCGGCATCCCGGTGCTCAAGATCCGCGGCGATTACCTGGCCGTCGCGACGCTCGCGCTCGGCGAGATCGTGCGCGTGATCGTGCTGTCCGACGCGGCGGCTCCCCTGCTCGCCGGCGCTTCGGGCATCCTGCAGATCCCGCGGCCCGCGATCGGCGGCTTCGTGCTCGCGACGCCGGTCTCGCTCTTTTATCTGACCCTCGCCGCCTGCCTGCTCGCAGCCTATGTCGCCTGGCGGCTCGGCGAGTCCCGCCTCGGACGTGCTTGGATGGCGATCCGCGACGACGAGGACGTGGCCGAGGCGCTCGGCATCAATCTCATCCAGGTCAAGCTGCTCGCCTATGGCCTCGGCGCGGCCTTTGCCGGGCTCGCCGGCTCGATCTTCGCCGTCATGCTGGGCTCGATCTATCCGCACAGCTTCCAGCTGATCATCTCGATCAACATCCTCGCCCTGATCATCGTCGGCGGCCTGGGCAGCCTGCCGGGCGTGGCGGTCGGCGCCGTCGTCCTGATCGGGCTGCCGGAGATGCTGCGCGAGTTCGGGGAGTTCCGCTACCTGTTCTATGGCCTCGCAATCATCGCCGTCATGCGGCTCAAGCCCGAGGGCCTGTGGCCCTCGAAAGCGAGGCTGCGCGAGCTCGAGACCGAGCGCGAAGCCGTGACGGTGCCGCAGGCCCAGCTCGCCGACAAGCGCTCATGACCGGCACTGTGCTGCTCAAGGCCGAGCAGATGACCAAGCGCTTCGGCGGCCTCGTCGCCGTCGACCGCCTCCAGCTCGAGGTTCGAGACGGCGCGATCCATTCGATCATCGGTCCCAACGGTGCCGGCAAGACCACGGTGTTCAACTGCATCATGGAGTTCTACCCGCCGGACGACGGGGAGATCTGGTTTTCCGGCCAGCGCATCGACGGGCTGACGCCGGACCGTGTGGCCGCCGCCGGCATCAATCGCACCTATCAGACCATCCGCCTGTTTCGCAATCTGACGGGGCTGGAGAACATCCTGGTCGGCATGCACATTCATTTGCGGTCGACCTGGTATGGTGCCGTGCTCAATAGCCGGGCGACCCGCGAGGACGAGGCGCGCGCCCATGCGGACAGCCGGCGCATCCTCGACTTCGTCGGGCTCAGGGGCCGCGGCGACGTGCTGGCGAGGGACCTCGCCTATGGCGAGCAGCGGCGGCTCGAGGTGGCCCGCGCGCTAGCTACGAGACCCCGCCTCCTGCTGCTGGACGAGCCGGTGGCCGGGATGAATCCGCGTGAGAGCGCGGACATGATGGCCTTCATCCGCCGGGTACGCGATGAACGGGGAGTCACGATCCTGCTCATCGAGCATTCCATGCGGGTCGTGATGGAGATCTCCGACCGGATCAGCGTTCTCGACCACGGGGTGAAGATCGCCGAAGGGACGCCGGCGGAGATCCAGGCCGACGAGCGCGTGATCGCAGCCTATCTCGGCCCCACCGCAAAAGTGTCGGCATAGTGGCTCGGCAAGCGGACCTGAAGGCACCTCGGCCGCCGGCGTCGGCAGCCGTCCGTCTGCTCGAGGTGCGCGACCTGCACGTCCACTACGGCAAGATCCACGCCCTGCGCGGCGTCTCGCTCAGCCTCGGCAAGAACCAGATCGTGACCCTGATCGGCGCCAACGGCGCCGGCAAGAGCACGACGCTCAGGGCCATCTCCGGCATTCTCGCGATGACCGCGGGCGACGTCCTCCTGGCGGGCGAATCGCTGAAGGAGTTGCCGGCGCACCGCATCGTCGCCAAGGGCATCGTCCACGTGCCGGAGGGTCGGCGCATCTTCGGCCGCCTGACCGTGGCGGAGAATCTGCGCCTTGGCGCCTTCCTGCGCAACGATCGCCGCTGGATCGCCGACATGGAGGCCCGGGCGCTCGACCTGTTGCCGGTACTCAAGGAGCGGCGGACCCAGGTGGCAGGCACCTTGTCCGGAGGCGAACAGCAGATGCTCGCGATCGCCCGTGCGCTGATGTCGAACCCGCGGGTGCTGCTGCTCGACGAGCCGAGCATGGGACTCGCGCCGATCCTGGTACAGAAGATCTTCGATATCATCGTCGAAATCCGCAAGCAGGGCGTGCCCGTGCTGCTAGTCGAACAGAATGCCTTCCTGTCGCTTCAGATTGCCGACTACGGCTACGTGATCGAGACCGGCGAGGTCGTCCTGACAGGCCCCGGCGCCGAGCTGCTCGCGGATCCTCAGGTCAAGGAGGCCTATCTTGGCTGAACCGGAGCATGGGATGCCCCGACGGCCGGACGTCGGCGCGATGTTCGGCGCCACCGGGACCGAGACCTTCCTGGGGCTGCCGAAGGCCGGGAATCTCGCGGCGCTGGCAGCGAAGATCGCCATTCTCGGCGCGCCCTGCGCCACCCCCTACCGATCGGTCGGGCCTTATTGCGCCGGCGCGCCGAGCGCCATCCGTGCCGCGATCGCAGGCTATGCGGCCAACCTCCAGCACGTCGATTTCGACCTCGGCGGGCCGATCTTCCCGGGCGCGATCACGGCGGTCGATGGGGGCGACGTCGCCTGGACCGAGGCGGACCCGGCGGTGAACCGTCACACCATTCGTGAGGCGGTTGCCACGGTGATCGCGCGCGGCGCCGTCCCGATCGTCATCGGCGGCGATGATTCCGTGCCGATTCCGGTCGTCGAGGCTCTCCACGACCAAGGGCCGCTCACCATCGTCCAGATCGATGCCCATATCGACTGGCGCGACGAGGTGGCGGGCGAGCGCTGGGGACTCTCCTCGACCATGCGGCGCGCCTCCGAGATGCGCCATGTCGAGCGCATCGTTCAGGTCGGGCAGCGTGCCATGGGCTCCGCCCGGCCCGGCGATCTCCGGGATGCGCAGGCGTGGGGCGCGATCTTCGTGCCGGCCCGCGAGGTGCATGAGCACGGCATCGCGCCCGCTCTCGATGCCGTGCCGGCCGGATCACAGGTCCTGGTCACACTCGATTGCGACGGGCTCGATCCGGCGATCATGCC
>DASUGG010000265.1:0-8290 GCA_036274135.1 Geminicoccaceae bacterium | reverse complement strand
GGGCGGCGGCCTGTCGCGACTCGAGCGGCTCTACGCGGCGGTGCCGGCGATCTGGGGGCGCTGGGTGTTCTCCGACACGGTGCGCACCCGCCTCGTGCCGCCGATGCACGGCGATTCCTCGGGCGTGCGCGGCGCCGCCTGGCTTGGCCGCGAGCGCGCCGTGCGCGGTGATTGATCCTACCTTCCAGCTCGGGATGCCGGCGCGGCCGGCGCGTCTCAGCAGCTCGGCCCCTCGCGCATCTCGAGCCGCTCGAGATTGGCCTGGAGCCGGAAGTCGCCATAGTCGAGATTGACGTCGTACAGGACGCCGTTGGCGTCGAGCATGAAGGTGGTCTCGTACTCGGGCTCCAGCTCGTCGTGCCCGGGCTTGTAATAGGCCATGCTGACCGGCCAGGCCGACTTGCTGCCGACGCCGGGGGCGTGGCCGGGCAGCGGATCGAGCGGCCGCGGCGGGCCGATCACCGAGGTCACCTGGGTGAGCGAGTCGAAGCCGAAGCCGTCGAACACCTCGTGGCTGACGAAGCGCTCGCCCGCCTCTGCCGCCTGGAGCACCCGCTGGATGTGCTCGGTCGGGAAGAGGGTGCCTGCCGGCAGCCTGACCGCCGCCGCGTGCGGCGCGGTGAAGTCGGCGACGCCGCCGTCGTCGGGCTCCAGCCGGGCGACCCCGCGATACTCCTCCTGCAGCTCGTTGTCCTCGAAGCTGCGGATCACGTAGCGCAGCTTCGAGCCGTCGCTCGCCTCCCAGCTGGTGACGCGGACGTCGCGGCTGAAGGTACCGCCGCTGTCGGTCGCGCCGACGAAGCTGAAGCGCTGGCGCGCGACCCAGCCGTCGCAGGCGCGCTCCCACTCGATGACCAGCCCGCCATGCGCCTCGACCAGGCTGTTGGCGCCCGGCCGGTGGTCCAGGGCCAGGCGGTAGGCGGCGAGGTGCGGCTGGAGCGCCGCCTGGGCCAGCGCGCTGCCGGCCGTCCCGACCAGCCCGATCGCCGACAGCAACAACCACGCTTTCGGCATGCAAGCTCCCGTCCTCGTCGTGTGGCTGCCATGGTGGCACGGCCGGCCGCGCTCGGGTAGACCAAAACAGGCTCATGCTCGCGCAGGGAGGGGAAACGTCGTGGCCGACAAGCCGGTGGTGCTGGTGACGCGCAGGCTGCCCGAGGCGGTCGAGGAGCGGCTCTCGCGCGATTTCCGGCCGCTGCTCAACCCGGACGACCGGCGCTACGGCGCCGACGAGCTGATCGAGCGCAGCGGCGGCGCGGAGGCCGTGCTGACCTGCTCGACCGAGGCCTGGCCCGCCGCCCAGATCGCGCGCCTGCCCGCGGGCGTGCGCGCGATCGCGACCTTCTCGGTCGGCGCCGACCATATCGACCTGGCCGCGGCCCGCGCGCGCGGCATCACGGTCGCCAACACCCCGGACGTGCTGACCGAGGCGACCGCCGACGTCGCGATGCTGTGCCTGCTCGCCGCCGCCCGGCGCGCCTTCGAGGGCGAGGCGCTGGTGCGGCTCGGCGCCTGGCGCGGCTGGAGCCCGACCCAGCTCCTCGGTCTCGACCTCACGAGCGCCGTGCTCGGCATCGTCGGGATGGGCAGGATCGGCCAGGCGGTCGCCCGCCGGGCGCGCGGCTTCGGCCTGCAGATCCATTACCACAGCCGCCGCCGTCTGGCGCCGCAACTCGAGCACGGCGCGATCTTCCACGATCGCCTGGAGGCGCTCCTGCCGCACTGCCGCTTCCTGTCGCTGCACTGCCCGGGCGGCGCCGCGACCCGGCACATGATCGACGCCCGCGCGCTCGATCTGCTGCCGCGCGGCGCGGTGCTGGTGAACACCGCGCGCGGCTCGCTGCTCGACGACGAGGCGGTGCTCGCGGCGTTGCGCGACGGCCGGCTGTTCGCCGCCGGCCTCGACGTCTACGAGGGCGAGCCGGACCTGCATCCCGGCTACCGCAGCCAGCGCAACTGCTTCCTGCTGCCGCATCTCGGCAGCGCCACGGTCGAGACCCGCAACGCGATGGGCTTTCGCTGCCTCGACAATCTGGCGGCGATCTTTGCCGGGCGGCCGGCGCCGGACGCCCTGACCTGACGCCGGCGGAGCCGCGCTACTCGGCGGCGGACTTCGGCTGCTGCTGCGTGATGCCGTGGATGCCGCCGCCGCCGTAGATCAGGTCGAAGGCGTCGACCTGGACGATCCGGCGGTCGGGAAAGGCGGCCTGGATGGCGTGGAACGCGGCGGTGTCCATCGCGTCGTCGAAGATCGGCACGATGACGGCGCCGTTGGCGAGATAGAAGTTGATGTAGGAGGCGACGAGCCGGCGGCCGTCCTCGCGCTGGCGGACCGCGGGCTGGCGGATCTCGATCACCTCGAGCTCGCGTCCCTTGGCGTCGCGGGCGCCGCGCAGGCGCGCGAGATTGTCCTCGAGGATCGGCCGGTTGGCGTCGTCGCCGTCGCCGGCGCTGAGCGCCAGCACCACGCCCGGCCGCGCGAAGCAGGCGAGGTTGTCGACATGGCCGCCCATCGGGTCGTCGACCAGGCCGTGCACCAGCCAGATCACGGTCTCGATGCCGAGATAGTCGCGCAGCGCCGCCTCCGCCGCGGCCCGGCCGAGCCCCGCATTGCGCTGCGGGTCGAGGACCGATTCGGCGCAGACCAATGCCGTGCCTTCGCCGTCGACATGCACGGCACCGCCCTCGAGCACCATCGGCCCGACGAAGCGCGGCAGCTTCAGGCGGCGGCAGAGCTTCTCCGCCAGCGCCGCGTCCGCCGCGTACTCGGGCGCGCGCTCGCCGTAGCCGTTGAACGGCCAGTCGACCCCCGCCAGCAGCCCCTCGGCGTTGCGCACGAAGCTCGGCGCGGTGTCGCGGATCCAGGAATCGTCGTACTCCAAGGGCAGCACGGAGATGCCCTGGCCGCACTGTACCGAGGCCTCGGCGGCCAGATCCGGCCGCGCGATCATGGTGACCGGCTCGAACGCCGCGATCGCCTTGGCGACGTCGGCGTGCGCCTGGCGGGCCGCCGCGAGGCGCTCGCCCCAATGCTCGGCCCGGCAGGGCCACGCCATCCAGCACCGCTCGTGCGGTGCCCATTCCGGAGGCATCACGAAGCCCTGCTCGCGCGGCGTCGACACCAGCTGCCTCCATTGCTGCCGCTCCCCCGCCGTGAGGGTAACGGCAGCGAGCCCGGCGAAGCAACAGCAACCGTTCATGCCTGGCATGCAGGTTTCGCGCGGCGGCAAAGGGCTGGCCGGATGGGGGCGAGGCGGCTATCCTGGCGGCAACGGCTTTCCCGGCGAAAGGATCGAGCGTGACCAGCGACCTGGAGCGGCGCCTGGCGGAGCAGGGGCTGGAGCTGCCGCCGCCTGCGGCGCCGGCGGCCAACTATCAGCCCTACACGATCAGCGGCAAGCTCCTGTTCGTCTCCGGACAACTGCCGTTGCGCGACGGCAGGATCGCGGTCGGCGGCCGCCTCGGCGACGGCGTCACGCTCGAGCAGGGCCAGGAGGCGGCGCGCCTTTGCGCCCTCAACATCCTGGCCCAGGCCAAGGCCGCCTGCGGCGGCGATCTCGGCAGGCTCAGGCACTGCCTGAAGCTCGGCGGCTTCGTCAGCTGCACGCCGGGCTTCGTCGATCATCCCAAGGTGGTGAACGGCGCATCGGATCTGATCGCCGGCGTGATGGGGGCGGCCGGTCGCCATGCGCGCTTTGCAGTCGGTTGCGCGAGCCTGCCGCTCGATGCTGCTGTCGAGGTCGAGGCGATCTTTGAGCTGGTCTGAGCGCACCGGCGCCGACGCCGGCGGCAACGGCGCCGCGCTCGAGGCGAAGCTGGTGCAGGGGATCCATCAGATCCCGGCGGCCGCCTGGGACGCCTGCGTCGGCCATGACCAGCCCTTCCTGCGGCATGCCTTCCTCGCGGCGCTGGAGGAGAGCGGCTCGGCCTGCAGCGAGACCGGCTGGATGCCGCTGCATCTGGTGGTCGAGCGTGGCGGCGAGCTGCTCGGCTGCGCGCCGATGTACCTGAAGAGCCATTCCTACGGCGAGTACGTGTTCGACTGGGGCTGGGCGGACGCCTACGAGCGCGCCGGCGGCCGCTACTATCCCAAGCTCCAGGTCGCGGTGCCGTTCACGCCGGTGCCGGGGCCGCGGCTGCTGCTGCGCCCGGGCGCCGCGGTCGACGACGCGCCGCTCATCCGCGCCATGGTGAGCGTCGCCGAGGAGCTCGGCGTGTCGTCGCTGCACGTCACCTTCTGCCGCGAGAACGAGTGGCGGCGCTTCGGCGAGGCGGGCCTCCTGACCCGCACCGGCACGCAGTATCACTGGTTCAACCGCGGCTATGGCAGCTTCGACGACTATCTGGCGAGCCTGAAGAGCAGCCGGCGCAAGACGATCCGCAAGGAGCGCGAGCGGGTGCGCGAGCAGGGCCTCGCGCTCGAGACCCTGAGCGGCGACCAGCTCACCCCCGACATCTGGGACGCCTTCTACCCGTTCTACCGCGCCACGGTCGACAAGCGCTGGGGCAACGCCTATCTGACCAAGCGCTTCTTCCGCCGGTTGGGCGAGCTCATGCCCGAGCGCGTCGTGCTGATCATGGCGCGCCATCGTGGCCGCTACGTCGCCGGCGCCCTCAACCTGCTGGGCAGCGACACTTTGTATGGCCGCGTCTGGGGATGCCGGCAGGAGTTCGAGTTCCTGCATTTCGAGGCCTGCTACTACGCCGCGATCGAGTTCGCGATCGCGCATGGCCTCGCGCGCGTCGAGGCGGGGGCGCAGGGTCTGCACAAGCTGCAGCGCGGCTACGAGCCGACGCCGACGTACAGCGCGCACTGGATCCGCGATCCGGGCTTCCGGCATGCGGTCGAGCGCTTCCTCGAGCAGGAGCGGCGCAGCGTCGCCGCCGAGCGCGCCGAGCTGCGCCAGCACCTCCCCTTCCGGCAGGTCTAAACCTTCCGCAGCGTCGGGAAAGCCGTGGCTCCGACGGTCAGGCGCCGGCGCCGCTCATCACCCGCCGCATCGCATCGAGCGCCACCTCTATGCCGGCGCGGTCGACGTCGAGATGCGTGACGGCGCGCATGCGGCTCTGACCATAGCTGCCGATCAGCACGCCCTGGCCCGCGAGCGCCGCCGCGACCTCGGCAGCGCCGAGCCGGCCGCGCACGTCGAACCAGACGATGTTGGTCTCGACGCCGGCGGGATCGAGCTCGATGCCCGGGATCTGCGCCAGGGCCTCGGCCAGCGCCTTCGCGTTGGCGTGGTCCTCGGCCAAGCGCTCGACATGATGGTCGAGGGCATAGAGGCAGGCCGCGGCGATGATGCCGGCCTGGCGCATGGCGCCGCCGATCTGCTGCTTCACCCGCCAGGCCTCGTGCACGAACGCCTTGGAGCCCGCGAGCACGGCGCCGACAGGCGCGCCCAGTCCCTTCGAGAAGTCGACCCAGACCGAATCGAAAGGTGCGGCATATTCGGCGGCCGACGTGCCGCTCGCGACCACCGCGTTCATCAGCCGTGCGCCGTCCATGTGGCAGGCGAGGCCGTGCTCCTTCGCGACCGCCGTCACCTCGCGGATCTGCGCGATCGGCCAGACCGCGCCGCCGCCGAGATTGGTGGTGTTCTCGACCTCCAGGAGGCGCGAGCGCGGCGCATGCCGCCAGCTCGGCGAATGAATTGCGGCGCGGACCTGCTCGGCCGTGAACATGCCGCGCTCGCCCTGCAGGCCGCGCAGCATCACGCCGGCGAGCGCCGCCGGCCCGCCGGACTCGGCATGGACCGGATGCGCGCTTGCCGCGAGGATGATCTCGTCGCCCTGGCGGCAGTGCACCCGCGCCGCGATCTGGTTGCACATCGTGCCGGACGGCAGATAGACGGCCGCCTCCTTGCCCAACAGCTCCGCCACACGCTCGCACAGCTTGTTGACGGTAGGGTCGAGCATCGCTTGCTCGTCGCCGACCTCCGCCTCGGCGATCGCGCGCCGCATGCCGGCCGTGGGCTTGGTCCTGGTGTCGCTGTAGAGGTCGATCATGCCGGCATCAGCTCCTGCTGGCTCTCGAGCGCGCGCGGTGCCAGTGCGGACAGACGGCCGGAGCGGCTCGGCAGCCAGCGGCGCTTCCTCGAGGAGGGTGGTCGCGGGCCATCATACCGGCCGCGGCGCACATGACCAGGGCTTCACCCGGGCGCCGCCATCGAGACTCCGGGCCTTCGACGACGGAGTTCCGTGGGAAGCGGGGCGGGGCTACCGCTCGCGCGGCGGCAGCGCCCAGATGTCACGCTCCTCGACGGGGCGGACGCCGCCGGCGGCGCACGGTGATCGCGGCATCGCATGCCAAAGGCGAAGGCATCGAGGCGCGCAGGGATCGCCCGTGCGCTCGACCGTCCAGCGTCACTCAGGTGGCGTCCCGGTCTCCACCTCGCGCACGAGGTCGACCGTCGCGGCGGGGTTCGGGCCGCCGACCACGAGCATATCCTCGTCGCGCCGGATCTCGACGTCGACGGCCGACTGATCCACCTGCCGGGGCACCGAGATCAGCATCTTCTGTCCGGGTTGGAGGGTCGCGATGAACCGTACCGGCGGAGCCTCGGGGCCGGAAGCCAGGGTCGCCACCACCCGGTAGCCTTCCTGCTCGACCGTGTAGTAGACGACGCCGTCGAACGGGGCGAGGCTCACGATATGTGCGTTGAGCGGCGCCAGTTCTACTGCCGACGCGGCAGTTGCGGTGGCGAAGCAGGCTGCTGCAAATGCCATCGAGGGCCCGCGCATGACCAATGTCTCCTTTGAAAACCAAAATTGTTGAAGGGTACCATCGATCGTGTACTTGAAGTTGAGTTCTCGCTGTCTCTGGACTGACAGCACATAGAATCGTCGATAAATACCGCTGTCATCATCCGAACGGATGAGGCCCGCCTGCGTCGGGACGCGGCTTCCTCCAACAGTCCATCGGGAGCGACGTTGCCGATCAGCTCCTTCACCGGCATTGCGGCCGCCCTTCGGAGCGGATAGTTTACCTCGTCCTGACCGCTACGCCGGGCGACGCCACCAAAGTCCCGGGGCAGCTGCATTGGTATGATGAAAGAGCCCCTATCCGGTGACGCTCTCTCTCATCTCATCTCCTTGATCTACGACTGCGCGCTCGAGCCGGAACGCTGGCCCGACACCCTGACCTATCTTCGCCACGCGCTCGATTTCGCGAACGCGTCGCTGTCCCTGGTCACCCTGCCTTCGGGCGAGGTCCTCATCGACAACATGAGCTCGGACGATCCGATCTGGATCGAGCGCGCGCCGCAGAGCAGGAAAGAAGTGCTCGAGATCTGGGGCGGAGAGGAAAAGGTCCAGACCTATCCGATGGGTGAGCCGCTCGTCCTTTCGCGGGTGCGACCCCGGTCGGAGTGGGAGAACAGTCGGTATATCCAGGACTGGGCGAAACCGCACGGCATCCACGATATTCTGGCGATCGGCCTTGCGCGCGACGCGGCCACTTTGGGTTCGCTCGCCTTCGGTCGGCACACTTCAGCAGGCGAGATCGAAGACCTCGAGGTCCAGGCCGCCCGGCTCCTGGCCCCGCATCTCCGCCGCGCCGTGGCGATCAGCAGGCTGCTCGAGGCCAGGAGCGTCGTGGCCGCGACCTTCGCGACCGCGCTCGATACCCTTGGCGTGGCGATCGTCCTCACCGACGCCGATCTGCGCATCGTTCATGCCAATGCGGCGGGGCAGGCCATGCTGGCGTCGCGCGACCCGATCCGCCGCGAAGACGGCAGGCTCACCCTGCGCGCGACCGCCGCGGCTACTGCCCTCGCCCTGGCCGTGCGCCAGGCGGTCGAGAACGAAGCCGCGATCGGCCAGCGCGGGATCGGGATCCCGGCGCCGCGCGGCGATGGCGCGCCTTGCCTGCTGCATGTCCTGCCGCTGAAGCGCGGCGAGCTGCGCCCGGGACTGGCGCCCGCCGCGGTCGCGGCCATCTTCGTGGCGCCGGCGGACTCGCCGCCTCCCGCCGCCGAGGCGATGGCAGCCCTGTTCGACCTCACGGCTGCCGAGACGCGGGTCTTCGAGCAGATCGTAGCGGGAAGGACCGTACTCGAGACGGCCGAGGCGCTGGGTATCGAAGTCACCACCACGAAGACGCATCTGGCGCACATCTTCGACAAGACCGGCACTCACCGTCAGGCCGACCTCGTCAGGCTGAGCGCCGCGCTGGCCCTTCCCCTGCGGCCCTGAGGCGCGGCGCGCGCGGCGACCGCCCGGACGGCGCGCGGCCAGGCGGTGACGGTCGTCGCGCCGCGGCCGACGTCTAGGCGGGCTGCTTGGCCCAGGC